>JAQVHC010000024.1 GCA_028696435.1 Actinomycetota bacterium
TTTATACAGCTTATTAATTTATACGGTGGAAAAGTTATTGCTATAGTGCCTGACGAGAAGAGACTCTTACTTGCTAAAAGCCTCGGGGCTGAATATACAGTAAACCCGATAAAAATAAAAAATAATAATGTACAGGATGAGATTAGAAGTATCGCCCCGGAAGGCACTGATGCGGCAGTGCTTTCTGTTACAAATAAAGATACAATAGGCCCGGCACTTTTTTATATAAGAGATGGAGGGACTGCTATCATTTTTGGTGCTGCTGGAGAAGATAGTATAATGGAAGTTGATTTTCAAAATATATATAAAAGAGAGCTTACAATTACAAGTTCTTATTCTGCAACTCCCGAAACGCTTGATAGGGCCTACAATATGATAATTAAAAAGGAAATAAAGCTGTCACCGCTTATATCTGAAGTATTGCCTCTTTCAGATTTTAAGAAAGGCCTCGATATGGTGCTTCAGAGAAAAATATATAAAGCAATTTTTAAATTATAAAAATAATAATGAGAATGAGAATGATAATGGTAATTTAGTAATTTATGTTTCAATATTATGTATCTGTCTTATTCCATTTATCTGTTATTAACGCTATTAATTTTACTTAGGAATTATTAATAATTATTAGAGATTATTAGAAAACTGCAAAACAGCAAATTATAAAACTATAAAAACTGTAAAAAAGTATTTTAGGTAAGGGGTTTTTTATAAATATGTTTCTCGATGAAGCAAAAATCAATATAAAAGCAGGTGAGGGCGGCAACGGCATGGTTGCCTTTTTTAAACTAAAGGGCGGAAGGAAAAAAATTCCCACCGGGGGCAGCGGTGGTAAAGGTGGCAGTGTAATAATAAGGGCCTATAAAAATCTGAGCACTCTGTATAGCTTTAAAAAGAAAATACATTTCAAAGCTGAAAGTGGCAAAAGTGGTGGTCCAAATAATAGAAAAGGTGAAGACGCTAAAGATTTGATTATAAGAGTTCCGGTCGGAACAGTAGTAAAAAGTAGCAAAGGTGAAATAATCGCAGATCTTAAAGAAGCAGGTGATGAAGTAGTTGTTGCCGAAGGAGGTATTGGTGGCAGGGGGAATGCAGCATTTGTATCTTCCGGAAGGAGATTCCCGGCATTTGCTGAATCAGGCGAAAAGACAGAAGATTTCTGGATTGAACTTGAGCTCAGGCTTGTTGCAGATGTCTCCCTTGTTGGATTTCCTAACGCGGGTAAGTCAACAATAATAAGCCGTATATCGGCAGCCAGACCTAAAATAGCAGATTATCCTTTTACGACATTAACCCCGAATCTGGGTGTCGTAACTGTAGATGATGAAGATTTTATTGTGGCTGATGTTCCGGGACTTGTAGAAGGTGCTCACAGCGGTAAAGGTCTCGGAGATAAATTTTTGAGACATATAACAAGGTCCACTATACTGGTAGTGGTTCTCGATGGGCAGAGAATTATAGATGAAAGTGAGGATATTATAAAAACTTTTGATATTTTAAGAGAAGAAATAAGGTTATATAATATGGATTTATACAAAAAAGATTATATTATTGTTATAAATAAAATTGATCTGATTCATGATAAGGATAAGTTAAATAAAATAAAAAAGGAACTTGAGCGTAGAAGTGGTAAAAGTGTGGTGCCTGTATCAGCAGTTACAGGTGAGGGTCTTGATGAAATGGTCCGTTGTATGCATGAAAAATTATCTGAATACAGGAAAGAAGCCAGCAGTATAGAAGAGACAGACTCCGGAGAACCTGAAAAGGTAAAAATTTACAGGTTAAGCGATAAAGAGAGGGAATGGGAAAAGTTTGAAGTTGAGAAAATGAACGATGAATATATTGTAAAGAATAAGAAGCTTGAAAGACTTGTGGCAATGACTGATCTTGAAAACGAAGAGGCACTGGACTATTTAATGGGTAGACTGAATAAAATGGGTGTAGCTGATAGACTGAAAAAAATGGGTGTAGAAGAAGGCAGTACTGTTATAATAGGGGGGTTTGCTTTTGTACTTAAAGAATAAGAATAAATTTATTTTAGTAATTTAAGTAATCCGGGTAATCTGAGTAATTTAAGCAATTTGAGAGGAAATTAATTGGAAATAGATAGAAAAAAATACATGTCTGGCATTAAAAGAATGGTTGTAAAGATTGGCTCAAGCAGTCTGACAACAGAAAGTGGGAGGCTTGATAGAGCCAGTATAAAAAAATTTGTAAACGAAGTAAGTTTGCTTACCAGAAAAGGAATGGAAATAATAGTAGTTACAAGCGGTGCTGTTGCTGCCGGACTGGAAAGCCTTGGAATCAGTAAAAAGCCTGACGATTTAACACTTCTCCAGGCAGCTGCTTCGGTAGGTCAGGTTAAACTAATGAGCCTGTACAGTGAGCTATTTTCAAAAAATAACATAAAAATAGGTCAGATACTGCTAACCCACGAAGATACGACCAGAAGGCAGCAGTATCTTAATATCAGTAATACTATAAGAAGTCTTATAAGTTTAAAGGTTATACCTGTGATTAATGAAAATGACAGCGTAGCCACAGATGAAATAAAGTTTGGAGATAATGACAGGCTTGCTGCTATGGTAGCTGTTCTGGCAGAGGCAGATATTCTGGTAATTTTAACAGATATTGAGGGTATGTATGATAAAGACCCCAGAATTTATAGTGATGCGAAACTAATTTCATTTATAGATAAAATAGATAAAGATATAGAAGATGCAGCCGGGGGTATCGGGTCAACATATGGTATAGGTGGGATGCAGTCAAAGATAAAAGCTGCAAAAATTTGCTCTTTTTCAGGTATGGGAACCGTAATTGCTGGTAGCAGGGTGAAAAATATTTTAAATAAAATTATCTCTGGAGATGACGTGGGTACTTTTTTTGCTCCCCGGACAGGGAAAAAAGTAAAAAGTGTAAAAAAATGGATTGCTTTTGGAAAAAGAACCACTGGCATTATAGTAATTGATAAAGGTGCGGAAGAAGCTGTTCTTAATAAGGGGAAAAGTGTGCTTCCTGTTGGTGTGGTGGAAGTAAGGGGTAAATTCAGCAGAGGAGATACACTAGAAGTACTTTCTCCCGAAGGTAAACTAATAGCAAAAGGAATTACTAATTTTTCAAGTGAAGAATTAGAAAAGATAAAAGGTAAAAACAGAAAAAAAATTCTATCAGAGTTCGGTGCTTCTATGTGTGATGAAGTAATCCACAGGGATGGTCTTGTGGTTTTTTATGAATAATTTCATTTATTATTTTATGCTATAATGAAATAATAAAACGGAGGAATGTATGGATATAGTAACGGAAATAGCAAAAAAGGCAAAAGAGAGCGTAAAATTTATCTCCAATGCCACTACAGAATTAAAAAATAAAATACTTTTTGATATCTCAAAGCGCATCATATCTGGGGTGGAAGAGATTGTTAAAGAAAATGAAAAAGATATAGATATATCCAGGCGCGGCGGAGCATCGGAAAGTTTTATAGATAGGCTAAAACTGGACCGGGAGAGAATAGAAAAAAAAGCAGAGAGCATAGACAAAGTTATAAGGTTTAATGACCCGGTAGGAGAGGTTGTTTTTGGTTATAATCTTCCCAATGGCTTAATTTTAAAAAATATCAGAGTACCCCTGGGAGTTGTAGGAATAATATATGAAGCAAGGCCTGAAGTTACTATTGATGCATCTGTTTTGTGTCTTAAAGCAGGGAATAGTGTTATTTTAAGAGGAAGCTCACATGCTTTAAATACAAATAAAAAACTGGTGGAAATAATGGGCAGAGCACTTAAAGATAATAATCTTCCTGTGGATATAATTCAGATTGTTCCTACCACAGATAAAGAAGATGTTATAAAGCTAATGCAGCTCCGTCAATATGTTGATGTTCTTATACCAAGAGGTGGAAAAAGTCTGATTGGTAGTATAGTTGAAAATTCAAAAGTACCCGTTATTGAAACAGGGATTGGCAACTGTCATATTTACATAGATGACAGGCTTGAAGGAATAAGCCTGGAATTAATTACAAAAATAGTAATAAATGCCAAGACGCAGCGCCCGAGCGTATGTAATGCAGCTGAAAAATTACTGGTGCACAGCGGCGTCGCACAGAAGATATTACCATTTGTGCTTAAAAAACTGGAAGGCGAGAATGTAAAGCTTTTCGGGTGCCCTGAAACTATAGAAATATATCCTTCAATTGAGCTAGCGTCAGAGGAAGACTGGTATGAGGAATATCTTGACTACAAAATGGCAGTTAAAGTGGTTAAAAATATCGAAGAAGCCGTTACACATATAAATAAGTATGGCTCACATCACACCGAAGCCATAATAACTTCGGATTATAAGAATTCTATTTATTTTACTGGAGAGGTAGACTCAGCTGCGGTTTTTGTCAATGCCTCTACAAGATTCACAGATGGAGAACAGTTTGGCATGGGTGCTGAGATTGGCATAAGTACACAGAAGCTGCACTGGAGAGGCCCTATGGGGCTGAGGGAGCTGACCACGAATAAGTTTATAATATCCGGTAATGGTCAGATAAGAGAATAAAAGTGAATAAGATAATAAAGTCATGACAAATGAATTGGTAAAAAGAAGCAGGCAATATAAAAAAATAGGGGTAATGGGAGGAACTTTTAATCCCATTCACCATGGCCATCTTGTTACTGCTCAGGAAGCATTAAGCCAGTTTAAGCTTGATGTAGTAATTTTTGTTCCGACGGGCAATCCGCCTCATAAAATAGAAAATAAATTAGCAAGTGCAGAAGACAGGTATATTATGACTGTTATAGCAACTTCTTCAAACAGGGATTTTTTTGTTTCAAGGATAGAAGTGGACAGAAAGGGTAAATCCTATACCATAGATACAATGCGCATGTTAAAGAAGGTATACGGGGAAGATTCACTTCTTTATTTTATAACAGGAGCTGATGCTATACTGGAAATACTTACATGGAAGAATACAGAGGAAATTGTAGCACTCTGTAACTTTATAGCAGCCACCAGACCCGGGTATGATCTTACCCGTCTTAAAGACTTAAAAAGTAAGTTATTTAACAATGATATGGAGAAAGCTAATGAGAAAATATTTGTAATGGAGATACCTGCTCTTTCCATTTCCTCAACTGATATCAGAAACAGGGTAAAAAACAACAGACCAATAGATTATTTAGTTCCTGAAGGAGTTAGCAATTATATATTAAAAAATGGACTTTATAAATAAATTTCCATTAGAGGATAGTCAAAAAAAATATCTTAAGGAACTTGCAGGGGAAATAAAGAATGTTATGCCTGATTCACTGTACTACCATTCAATAAATACTCTGGAATATGCAGGCTCAATTGCTGAAAAATTTTTATCCGACTTTCCTGGTTTTGATTTTTTCAGTCTGAGTATAGCGTGCCTTTTACATGATTATGGTAAAATATTTAGTTATGAAGAACTTGTTAAAATAGTAGAAGAAAATAATCTTAAAGTCAGTAGCCTTGAATTAAAAATGCCACAGCTTCTTCATAGCTTTGTAGGCGATTATCTTGTTTCGAGGGATTTTAGCATTACTAAAACTAAAATATTGAGAGCCATAAGATACCATACGATAGGGTATTGCAACATGAGTGTTGAAGATAAAATTTTATTTATTGCCGATAAGGTTGAAAAAAGTAGAAATTATGAGGGCGTCGAGTACCTCAGGGCTCTTTCTTTAGAAAATATAAATTTGTGTTTATTGGAATTGTATAAAAATAATATAATATATATTATAAAGAGGAATAATCTTATGCACCCTGATACAGTCAGGGTCTGGAATAATATTTGTGGAGGTATTTAAATATGTCTTTTAATGATGATGAAAGAAGATTCAGGGATAATAGCTTTGAAAACGATGATGATAATATAGATAAAGATTTTTACGGACTGGATAATGAAGAGGAAGGGAAAAATTATTCAAATGATTCCGGTGATGATTTCTTTAAAGATGAGGATTTTGAATTTGAAGGCTATAGAGAGGATGAATATATAGGAAGAGAAGGGCTGAGAAGTAAAAAAATAAAGCAGAAAAAGAAAAAAAGAAAAGCAGTTTTTAGGCTCATTGCGATACTTGTCGTTATAGTGTTGATAGCAGTGGGCGTAGTTTTCTGGTTTATGCCATGGATTAAAGGTAAGTTTTCCTCTGGAAAAGAGGTAGCAGAAGAAGAGGAGGAAGTAAGAATAACTATACCTGAATCGCTAATTCTTGGTGAAGATATCAATATTGTTATCGCCTGTGCTGAGGAAGACCTGCTGCAACCCGATATTAATTCAATCATATTTTCGAGTTATTATAGCAGTGAAAATAAATTAATTTCATTATGCATTCCACCGAAGACATTGATGGATATTCCCGGTTTTGGTGCAGAATTAATAGGAAAGTCAGTAAATATGGGGGGCATGGACCTGTTGAGCCTTTCTTTAAAGAATAATCTGGGTATGAATATGGAAATAGATTATTATATTCTCTTTGATGTTGTCAATGTGGTAAATAAATTAGGCGGGATAGACCTTAAACTGGCTGAGGAAGTGACAATAAAAAATTATAGCGATGATTCAACTTTTACACTAAAGGAAGGTAATAATCTTATTGATGGAGAGAAGGCAGTGAATTTTCTAAAGTATTACAGCGGCATAGAAAATGATGTACCTGTAGAAAATATTAAAAATCAAAAACTAATTGTGGATGCAATTATAAAGAAAGTGGCTGGTAAGGATGACGAAGAAGTATCCAGAAATTTAAATCTAATTAAAGATTTCATGGATACTGATTTAAGCATGGAAGATGAAATAAAAATATTCACAACGCTCTCCAGAGTAAGTGATGATAATAATTACACTTATGCCCTGAGTGTATCGTCTACAGAACTAAAAGGTGAAGGCATTGTTTATGTCCCGCAGGATATTTCAAAACTTGCCAGCATTTTTAATAAGGAAGGAATTATACCATCTGGAGAAGCTACTGATTTTACCGAAACAGTAAAAATTACAATATTGAACGGAGCTTATGATTCTCCTGATGCTTTTGGGCTGGCAGCCAGTGCAGCTGAAAAGTTTAAGGACCTTAAGTTTGATGATGGCAATAATAAATATGAAGTGGTTGAGGTAGGAAACTCAGATAATATATACGAAAGCACACAGATTCTGGTATATTCTCCTGATACAAACAAACTTGCTGCAGCAGATGATATTAAAAATATACTGGGGGTAGGTAGTATCAGCCCACGGGAAGAAGATATAACTAATTCAGATATCATAATAATTCTGGGGAAAGACTACCTGGAAATATCAAAGGGTTCACAGGAACAGGGACAGGAAGAGCAGTTGGTGAAAATAATTGTTTTAAATGGAGAAGGCACAGCCGGTCTTGCAGCCACTGTCACCGATATTCTTGATAAGTATTTCAATTCAACAGAAGAAACTGTGATTATGCTGGAGCCAAGAAGCGCTGAAAATTTCAAATATACTGAAACTAAAATAACTGTTTTTAGTTCCAGCAAAGTGGTTAATGAGACAGCACAGAAAATCAGAGAAAGGCTTGGTGTGGGAGTAATAGAATATTCAGACAATAGTCCTGATAATGCGGATATTAGTGTAACTATAGGGAGTGATTATACAAAATAGTGGTAAAAAGGGTAACAAAATCTATTGAACCTGAATCAAAAAAATCAAAAGATATAATTAAGATCGTTAAGGCAGTAGCTAAAATAGCAGATGAGAAAAAAGCAGATTATATAAAAATCCTTGATATGCGGTCAAGGCTTATCATAACTGATTACTTCATAATAGTCAGTGCAAAAAATACGAGGTTAACCAGAAGAATACAGGAAGAAATCTGTATTTATCTAAAAAATAAGAATCTTAATGCTATTAATATAAGTGGTCTGCCTGAAGGAGGGTGGATCTTGATTGACTATAGTGATTTCGTGATCCATATTTTTACAAATGAGTTAAGAGAATATTATGGGCTTGAAAGACTGTGGAGAGATTCAGCTGAAATAGAATGGGATGAAGGTAAGCCTATTAAACCTGTTAAACCTGACAGAACTGTTAAAAATAAGTCTATTAAAGATAAACATATATAAATCTATATAACTTTGAAAGGATTACTAATTGGAAAGAACCGGACTAAGTAAAACATACAGACCCAATGAGATAGAAGAAAAAATAATTAAAAAATGGGAAGATGAGAAATTGTATTCTCTCAAATCTTCTAAAAAAGACCCAAAATATTACATACTGGAAATGTTTCCTTATCCTTCAGGAGAGCCACACATGGGTCATGCGAGAAATTATACGATTGGAGATGTTGTAGCAAGAATTCTCTCAAGGAAAGGGTACAATGTTCTTCACCCAATTGGGTTTGATGCTTTCGGACTGCCCGCTGAAAATGCGGCAATAAAGAGTGGTCTCCACCCTCATGTGAGCACCATGGCAAGTATTGATAAAATGAGAAAAGCTCTGAAACGTATGGGAATGAGTTATGATTTCAATGACGAAATAATAACTTCCAATCCTGATTATTATAAGTGGACACAGTGGTTCTTTCTGCTATTTTACAGGATGGGTCTGGTAGAAAAAAAAGAAGCGCCTGTTAACTGGTGTAATTCCTGTCAGACCGTTCTTGCAAACGAACAGGTCGTTTCCGGTAAATGTGAAAGATGCGACAGTCCTGTTGAAAAAAGAGTTCTATCACAGTGGTTTTTTAAAATAACAAGATATGCCCAGAGGCTTCTCGATGATATGGAGCTCATAAAAGAGGGGTGGCCGGAAAGAGTTCTTACAATCCAGCGGAACTGGATTGGAAGGAGCGAGGGTGCTATTGTTAATTTTAAACTCGATGGTGCCGGTGATATTACTATTCCGGTTTTTACAACAAGACCCGATACTCTGTTCGGCGTAACTTTTTTTATTCTTGCTCCCGAGCATCCTCTCGTAGATGAAATTGTGGAAGGTGAAGATTATAAGAAAGAAATTAAAAAAACAAGGGATATAATTTTCAGGCAGAGCGATATTGAACGTGGCTCTCCAGAAGTTGAAAAAGTTGGATGTTTTACGGGAAGGTATGTTGTAAATCCGCTAAGCGGTGAAAGAGTCCCTGTGTGGATTGCCAACTATGTTCTGCTTGAGTACGGGACCGGTGCAATAATGGCTGTTCCTGCTCACGATGAGAGGGATTTTGAATTTGCGTCAAAATATGGAATTCCCATAAAAGAAGTAATTTCTCCGGATGGAAAAGAGCATTCACAGATAAGTGTTCCGTATACAGGTGAAGGAATAATGATAAATTCAGGAGCCTTCAGTGGAGTTAATTCAGAAAAAGGTAAAAAAGAAATTATAGATTATCTTGAAAAGAATAACCTGGGTAAATTCAGCGTAAATTATAAATTAAAAGACTGGCTGATTTCAAGGCAGAGATACTGGGGGGCACCGATTCCAATTATTTATTGTGAAAAGTGCGGGATAGTTCCTGTTCCGGAAAAAGATTTACCCGTAATTCTCCCATACAATGTAGATTTCAAACCAAAAGGTCTTTCTCCGCTTTTTTATTGTGAAGAATTTGTAAATACCACGTGTCCGGTGTGTGGCAGCAGGGCAAAAAGAGAAACAGATACAATGGATACTTTTGTCTGTTCTTCATGGTATTTCTTAAGATATTGTAGTCCTCACGAGAATGAACGGCCCTTTAACCCTGGAGAAGTTGATTACTGGATGCCGGTAGATCAGTACATAGGGGGGATAGAGCATGCGAGCATGCACCTCATATATGCAAGGTTTTTTACCAAGGTCCTTTATGACAGCGGGCTTGTTAAATTCAAAGAGCCCTTTATAAAATACTTCCCGCATGGAGTTGTTAATCTGGGCGGTCAGAAAATGTCAAAGTCTAAGGGAAATATAGTTAGCCCGTCTGAAATTTACAACAGGTTTGGAGCGGACACTTTAAGACTGTATATACTTTTTATGGGGCCAGCGGGCAGCCCTGTGGACTGGAGCGACAGTGGGGTTGAGGGAGCAAATAGATTCCTGAAAAGGTTCTGGAAGCTGATAGTAAGAAATATTGAACTAATAACAAATAGCTTAAAATTAAATAATGCGGTAAATAATGGGTCAGATAGTAAAACTAATACCAGACTGGCTGATGTAAAAGATGATGTCAAAAAATTGTATGAAAATGGTGAATTAAGTAAGAAAGAAAAAGAGCTGTACAGAAAATTACACCGGACTATAAAAAAAGTAACAGAAGATATTATGGTGAGGTTTAATTTCAATACCGCAATAAGTGCTATTATGGAACTTGTAAATTTATTTAATAAATACCTGGACGAAACATCCGATGTAGAGAGAAATATTCTGCTTATAAAAGAAGTAACCGAAAAATTATTAATACTTCTTTCACCTATAACGCCATTTATTACCGAAGAGTTATGGATGATGTCTGGAAATGCCGGAAGTATCCATAGAGTCAGATGGCCTGATTATGATAGTGAGATTGCACAGGAAGAAATGGTTACTATTGTATTTCAGGTAAATGGAAAGCTCAGAGACAGATTGAGTCTGGCTGCAGATACCCCGGAAGAAGAATTAAAGGAACTGGCTCTTTCTTCTGAAAAAGTACGGAAGTATATTGATGGTAAACAAATAATAAAAGAAATAGTGGTGCCCGGGAAGCTTGTAAATATTGTGGTAAAAGACGGAAAGGCTTCTTCTTAGCCTTTTTATCAGACGCCCATTTTTACCTGCTTGCATTTTTTATTTTTACATTTTAATATTTTTACTTCTCTTAATCTAACCTCTCTCGGCTTATCTTTTCTGGTTCTTACTTAAATTTAATATTTCTAAAATTAAATTATATCAGATTTTTATTATCGGGATTTTTACGTTCCGGTTTTTAATAAATTAAGAATTGAGGAGCAGAATGCAGGCAGGTCTTCAGGAGCACGTGACGTTATTAAATTGCCATCTATCACAGCTTCCTCATCCAGATATATTCCACCTGCTGATTTAAGCTCTCCGGCTATTTCTATGTAGCCTGTAACTTTTTTATTTTTTATAATATCTGCCTCTGCCAGCATTAAACCACCGCGGCAAATTGCAGCAATAATTTTATTCTGATAGAAAGCCTCTTTAACAAGGGTGACCATTTCTTTAATCTCTCTCATTTTAACAGGTGCATTCCCTCCAGGTATAATTACAGCTACAGTATTACTGAGATTAATCTCCTGAATTGAAATATCTGATTTCACAGGAACACCAAATTTACCTTTGTATTCTTTGCCAGCTTCCATGCCTGTAACTTTAACGATAAAGCCGGCTTCTTTAAACCTGTAGTAAGGATATATAACTTCCTCATCCCTAAAGCCATCTTCTATTAATATTAATATTTCTTTTCCCATATCTGTTCCTCCGTGTTAAATTTTTAGATTTAATGATATAGCCTTATTGCCTATTACTGATAATTGGCATTGTTTGCTGCCATTCTTTGTTGCTTTGTTATTTATTAACTGCTAGTGTCGGTCACCAGTATTGCTAATATAACTGTCAGCACAACTGATTGCTGACATTAATAACTGCTGTATAAAAAAATCATTACTAATGCTATTAATTATTGTACCAAAATTTCTTCTCGTGTTAACTGCTTACTTTTATTTAACTTTTTATTTTACCACTTTATTATGTACATCATTTATGCTATAGTATATTTACATAAATATATAAATATATAAATAATTTTCATTAATCTGTATAATCTATTCAACTTACATAGCTCTTAAGTAACTTTAATTATAGAAAATTAATTGTGGAAAAAGGTAAGCATATGGAGGGCAAAAAATGAAAGAAATAACAGGTAAATTGAGATTTCTAATTGATAGAACAAAGTATAGTAAAGGAAAAAATTTATACATTTCAATAATAGTTTTGCTCATTATCATAGTAGCTTCATTTGTCATAATGTACATTAATACGAGGGTAGAGGTAAAAAGGAAGGAAAATATTCTGAAAAGTTATTATCAGGAAGCAGGTATTGCTGATCGTGAACCGGGTAGAATTATTAAAGAAGACGAGGCGTCCAGGGGCAATAAAGAAGTAAACGAAGCGAAGTCAATGCTTGATAATAGTAGTAATAATGCAAGTTTGACCGATGACGATATAAATATAGATGGTGGCATTAATATCACGGATGAGAATCCCGGACCGGATAAAATAAAAGTTTATATATGTGGCATGGTTAAAAATCCAGGTGTATATGAAATTGATGAAGGAGCAAGAATAATAGATTTACTTGAGATTGCAGGTGGGGAGAGTGAAGGTGCCTGTCTTGAGATTATCAATCTTGCACAGCCTGTTAGCGATGGCCAGAGAATCTATGTTCCATCAAGGGAAGAAATAACGGATGAAAATACAGGCGGAAGCTCTATTTTTTTTGCTGAAGATCTATTGAGCAACTATCAAAGCTCCGGTAATAAATTAATAAATATTAATGAAGCAAATCTACAGGAACTGCAAGAATTACCTGGAATAGGCCCGGCACTTGCTAATAATATTATTGAATACAGGAAAAAGAATGGAGCGTTTAAGACAAAAGAGGAATTAAAAAATGTAACCGGTATCGGAGATAAAAAGTATGAAAAAATCTGCGAACTTATTTCAATTTGAACGATATAAAAAGAAAAATAGCATTATTTCTGCATAATAATTACTATCTTTTCTGGGCTGCCGGTTTAACTGCAGGGGTATATGCTGGAAATATTTTTAACTTAAACAGCACTCATCAAACTATGGTGGAGATAGTTACCGTGCTAGTACTCCTGGCCATTGAAATCACAGTAATTCTGGGAAATTTACCCGGAAAAAATCCTGCCGATTTCTTTATTACGTGTCTGGTTCCATTTTTAATTTTATTTTTTATTGGGGCTTTAATTGCTGGCGTACATAGTTTTGATGGGGATAATAGTATAATCTCTGCCATCTACGAGAATGAAAAATTAGATTCAAGCAATAGTATCCCCATTATTATAGAGGGAAGGGTATCGGAGCATCCTTCAAGAAACTATAGCAACTTAAATTTTCCGGTGGAAGTAGATAAAATAATCATCTGTGATTCAATCTATGATTCGGGCGCGAATTCTGTAAGTTTTCTCAAAGTGAGAGAAAATATAAATGTAAGAATAAAAAATGCAGCAAATAGTTCTATATCAAGGGATGATTATCTTAAAATAGAAGGGAGCTTCAAAAAAAATGATTTGGAATATTTAAAATACAGTAATAACAGAAATAATAATGCGATATTTTTTACTGCAGATTATTGCAATATTGAAAAATCCAGACCCGGTAGTCCGGTATATAAAATCTTTGCTTTGAGGAGCAGATTTTATAAATGTCTGAAAAATGCTTTTTACAGAAATCTGGAAAATGAAAATGCATGTATAGCTGAAGCTGTTATACTGGGTGACAGAAATAATTTACCACCATATTTGATAGAATCTTTTAAAAGATGTGGTATATACCATCTATTTGCTATTTCAGGCCTGCATCTTTCTTTTTTTACTTCTCTTATATATATAATTTTTAGAAGGAGACGTTCATCAAATTATGTTCTTACAGCCGTAATTATTTTTTTGACCGGTTATAATTTCCTTGTAGGGATGAGGGCCAGTATGCTGAGAGCTTCAATTGCAGTTATTTTGACAAATCTTGCCGGAAGGTGGCACAGGGAATATAGCCATAAAATTATTCTTTTTCTATCCTGTATTATATTGATTATTTATAATCCTTATTTTATTTATAGTGCTGGTTTCTGGATGACCTTCAGCTCTATGGCAGCACTGGCATTTATTTATCCCCGTATGTTAAAAATTTCAGGAAATATTTTCATCTGTAAAAGTTCTGTATTTAATTATTATAAAAATATTATTTTTGTTACTTTATCAACACAGGTTGTTCTATTTCCAGTTCTTATTTATTTTTTTAATGAAGTTTCTTTAATCTCACCTCTTGCAAATATACTGGTAATGCCTGTTTTTTACATTTTTCTATCTATTATGATTTTTTCTTCATTTATAATAATAATCTGGCCGCCTGCGGCAGTGTTCCCTTTGAGACTGGGTGGTGTTTTTTTAAACTACATCCTGGAAACAGTTAACGTTTTAAACAGGTTTGATTACTGCATTGTAAGTTTTGGTGATTTAACTGCAAAAAAGATAATAGCTTTGTATGTGATATTTTTATTTTTACTATTTGTGATTAATATTTCAATAAGAATAATCAAAAAATAAAGGAAAATTTTAATGTATGTGTTATACTATCATAATTTTGTATAAGGCAGGAAGCCAGCTTAGGAACTAAAATTTAGATAAAAATAATTATAATTTTTT
>JAQVHC010000127.1 GCA_028696435.1 Actinomycetota bacterium
GAATAATTGTTACTGCAGCACCTGACCACATACCACAGACATTTATTGAACAGTTGAAAGATGGCGGGATAATGGTTATTCCTGTTGGCTCTCCGGGCTGGAATCAGGTTTTATATAAGGTAATTAAACGGGGCAATAATATAAAAAAGATAAGTTTATGTGATGTGGCTTTTGTCCCTATGACCGGCAGCCAGTATGCTGAGAATGGCGGAGGGAACGATAAAGGAATTGGAGAAGGAAATTAGTATTAATCGGGAATCAGGGTATTAACTGTGCAGTATTAATTGTGTGGTGTTAACTGTGTGATATTAAACTGTGATTAGATTATGATTGAGCCCTGAATAATTCAGGCTTTGAGTAATTTATTTTAAAATTAAGTAAATTAATAGAATAATAGAACTAAAATAATTAAAGTCATTATCAAAAATAAGGACTTTATAGTAACCTGCAGAAAAGAACATTTACATTACACTATTTAGAGAGAGCCAGACATAAAAGATAATGAGAGTTTTAATCAATAATAGCATTAAAAAACTATAATATTCACAGCACCTGATAACAGCTATATTAATAATTATTAAATTTATAGTACAAATAATATACTATGAAAACCGGAACAATGAATCTACCCCTCCACAGAGGGAAAGCACCTGCCTGGTTGTTTGCCAGAATGGAAAAACTTTCCCGTGAAATAATATCAATGATTGTCTCTGAATATGGTCCGGAAGAGATGCTATTAAAGCTCTCCGACCCTCTCTGGTTTCAGGCTTTTGGCTGTGTTCTCGGTTTTGACTGGCATTCCAGCGGAGTCACCACAACAGTCTGCGGCGCAGTTAAAGAAGCTGTAAGGGGACTGGAAAAAGATTTTGGTTTTTTTGTCGCCGGCGGTAAGGGTGGAACTTCAAGAAAAACTCCGTCTGAAATCGAAAGAGCTGCTGGTCTTATGGGGAAAGACTTCTCTGAACTTATATATAACAGCAAAATAACGGCAAAAGTAGACAGCAATGCGCTCCAGGATGGCTATCAGCTCTATCATCACTGCTTTCTTTTTACTTCAGACGGCAGCACATGGGCAGTAATCCAGCAGGGAATGAATGAAAATAACAGGATGGCAAGAAGGTATCACTGGCTCTCAAAAGATTTAAAAAATTTTGTATGCGAACCCCATAAAGCAATATGCTGTGACCGGAAAGCAGAAGTTATGAATCTCGTGGCTATCGAGAGTAAAGAAGCACAGGATACAATTACAGGCCTCTCCTGTGAAAATCCTAAAAAAATTTTAAAGGACCTCAAAAAAATAAAAGAGTGGCAGGAGAATAATTACACTTTACCCCGCAGACATTATATAAAGCTCGATGATATGGACATCAAAAGACTTGAAAAAATATTTACTTCCACTTACGAAAGAAAGCCTGAAAATTTTGAAAAACTCCTTGCTCTAAAGGGAGTAGGCCCGAAAACAATAAGAGCCCTTGCTTTAATTTCCGAACTTGTGTATGGAGTAAGTTACAGTATCAAAGACCCCGTAAGATTTAGTTTTGCCCATGGTGGAAAGGACGGGATTCCCTATCCGGTAAACAGAGAAAATTATGACCGCTCAATAGAAATTTTACACAATGCTGTGAGGGATAGTAAAATTGGAAGAACAGAGAAAATAGAGGCAATAAGGAGGCTTTCTACTTTTTATGGATAAGGAAGAAGTAATAAATATTTTAAGAGAAATAAGCACTCTCCTTGAACTAAAGAACGAGAACCCTTTCAAGGTCAGGGCCTATCAGAATGCAGCGCGGGCACTTGAATCATCGGATATAGATTTTACCGGAGATTTAAAGATAGAAGATCTTACAAATATAAAAGGAATAGGCCAGCATATTGCCGAAAGGATAATGGAGTTAATAAACACCGGTAAACTTGAGATTTACGAGGAACTTAAAAAATCAATCCCTCCCGGCCTTGTAGAAATGCTTTCAATCCCGACACTGGGCCCCAAAAGAATAAAATACCTTTATGATAATCTTGGCATAAGCAATATTGGCGAGCTTGAATATGCCTGCGTTGAAAACAGACTTGTTGACCTTCCTAATTTCGGGAAGAAAACACAGGAAAATATTCTTAAAGGCATTGAATTTATAAAAAAGTATAAAGGCAGATATCTTTATGCAAACATTATAGATGAAGCCGAAGCTGTTCACGAGAAGATTAAAAATTTTAAATATGTTAAAAGAGCAAGTCTTGGTGGAAGTGTCCGCCGCAAAAAAGAGGTGGTCAAGGATATTGATATTGTTGCAAGCAGCGACAACGCCGAAAAGGTAATGAATTTTTTTACAGGCCTTAGCGAAGCAGAAGAAGTAATAGCCCGCGGCGATACTAAATCCAGCATCAGGTTAAAATCAGGGATTAATGTGGATATAAGAGTTGTGGAGGATTATCAGTACCCCTATGCCCTGCACCATTTTACAGGGAGCAAAGAACATAATACAGCTATGAGAACCATGGCTAAAAAAGACGGCATAAAGATGAATGAATACGGTCTTTTTAAAAATGGCCGGCTCATCAAATGTTGTAGCGAAGAGGATATTTATAATTTTTTCTCAATGGACTGGATACCCCCTGAACTACGGGAGAATTACGGTGAAATCGAAGCAGCAAAAAATAAGACACTCCCAGAATTAATAGAAGAAAAAGATTTAAAGGGAATATTTCACATCCACACCACATACAGTGATGGAAACATCACTCTGGAGAATGTTGTAAACCATCTTAAAAAAATGGGTTTCAGTTATGCAGGAATAAGCGACCACAGTAAATCCGCTGCCTACGCGGGGGGCTTAAAAGATGATGAGGTTAATAAATATTTTGAAGAAATAGATAACCTGAATAAAAATGTTTCTGGTTTTAAGCTATTTAAAGGAATTGAATCCGATATTCTTCCTGACGGAAGCCTTGATTACAGCGAGGATACCTTAAGTAAATTTGATTTTATTATTGCCGCAATTCATTCGCATTTTAATTTAAGCGAAGAACAGATGACAGATAGAATCATCAGGGCAATTGAAAATAAATTTACTACAATGATAGCCCACCCCACCGGAAGGCTGCTTCTTGCAAGAGACCCGTATAAGGTAGATATTATAAGAATAATTAATGCAGCGGTCGAAAATGATGTAGATATAGAACTGAATTCAAGCCCTTTCAGGCTGGATCTTGACTGGAGAATGTGCAAGTATGCAAAGGAGAAGGGCGTAAAGATTTTTATCAACACTGATGCCCACAGCATAAAAAGCTTAAGCGATTACAAATT
>JAQVHC010000128.1 GCA_028696435.1 Actinomycetota bacterium
CCAATTGTACCATACTTTCTTCAGAAACATTTTCAGACCCATATACTTCATATCTATCTTTAATTTCCCCTCCGCTTATTTTCCCTGCTGGCTCTCTTATTATTCCTGTAGTACTGTATTCAGTACTATTCGGGGCAACGTAATCCATCCCGCCCAGATTATCAAGAAACTTTTCTATATCCTCTTCTCTTATTCTTATAGTTTTTTCTATCTTAACAGCAGGGAGTTCTCCCAGTGTAATCATATTCATTATTTCATGCTCACTTACTCCAAGTATATCAGTAGCCTCTTCTATGGTGTAAAATTTATTAGTCCTGCACATATTTGTTATATTCCCATTTTTATTTTTTATTGTAAATTATTAAAACATTTCTAACAATTATAACATATAAATCAACTAATAAAACTGAACTTTTTATTTTAATTTCAGTTTATTGCTCATTAAATTGAACTATTCAATTATCATTTAAATGGTGATTAAAATTATCATTTATTAACTATACACTTGAACTCGAAATAATATGAAGCAAAAATTTATATGTTCAAAAAAATTTATTGACACTGCATCTGAATTTGATGATAATATTATAAGAAATTCATATATGCAAAAAACATATATGGAAGTTATATAATTAAAAAGGTAATAGAAAGATGGGTTAGCAAAAAGATGGGCAAAGAAAATTCAAATAAGATTATTTACTTCGGGATTATTATAGGAATATCCCTTATAATAAGTGCCCTGATTGGTTCTTTTACTTTCTACACAGTAAGGTCTTCTGTTGATACTCTTTCGGTAACCGGCTCAGTAAGAAAGGAAGTTACATCTGATATAGCTATATGGACATCTAGTTTTTCAAGAACCGTTCCTGCTGAAGAATTAAAAGAAGGATATAGTATGATGCAAAATGACGAGAAACTGGTCGTTGACTTTTTTAAGAAAAATGGATTTGCAGAAGATGACCTGACCATTTCTCCTGTATTTATGGAGCAACTTTATATGTACGACCCAAATGCACCAAAAGAAAACACATTAAGACAGACAGTAAAAATTCAATCAAATGATGTTGATAAAATTACCAGTATGGCTAAAAATACCCAGGAACTGATAAACAAGGGTGTTATATTTTCTACACAGTCACTCGAGTATTATTACTCAAAACTTCCAGAACTCAGGATTGAATTAATACCGGATGCAATAAATGATGCAAAATTAAGAGCCCAGAAAATCGCTGAGGGCAGTGGAAAAGAGATAGTAGGTATTAAATCTGCAAATCTTGGAGTTGTTCAGGTGCTTCCCGTTAATTCTACGGAAGTTTCTGACTGGGGAACATATGACACAACAACTATTGAGAAGGAAGTAATGATACCTGTCACTGTGATATTTACAATAAAATAAAAATTTTTAAATAACAAAATAAAAATAAGAACCGGTAATTATTAATATCACCGGTTCTTATTTTTTTATAAATTCAGTTATTAGTACCGGACTTTTATTAGTAGCAGCCTTATTTTTTAATAAATATTAGTTTAATAGATATAAAAAATTTCCCGGCTTACTGAATTTTAAACAAAACAGGTGGAAAAATTTTATAAATCTGTTATAAAAATCATAAACAAACATTATATTTTTATATTTTCCCTGCAAATGAAGCAGTTAGTTCGAGTACTTTTCTGGCATCTTCTTCCTGTAATGGGCCAAGGCCACACGAAGGAGTGAAAATAATATTCTTAAATAATAAATCTCTGCTTATACCTTTTTTTTCAAAACTTTCAATAATTGAAATAAATTTTCCGTAGAGTTCATCTTCTGAAACACCTTTCCTGTATTCTGAAGTAGGAATAATCCCAAAAGCTAGATAACCACCTCTCTGGAGAAACTTTTTAATTTCCTCAGGATAGAGCGCCAGTTTATCCCCGAAACTGTATGAATCAAAACTTACTATGTCAACTCCCAGTTCAAGAATAATTTTCCAGTTAGTATTACCGCAGCAATGAATACCAAGAAGTAAATTATCTTCACGCTCTCTTATAAAATCAATCAAACTTGCCAGGAGAAAAGTAACCCTTTCATCACTAATAGCTAAATATGCTGAACCCAGCCCCCACAGAGACGGCTCGTCAAAGAAAAGTACCGGTAACTTCCCTGTTTTTTTAATTTCCTGCACCTGCCACAGGCCTTTCATTGCGAGACCCAGGGTTATGGCTTCACTAAATTCTTCATCAAAAATCATAGATTGTTTATCTTTTTTTGTTAAGGGAATTAAATATGTAATCGGTCCTGTTACCTGGGTTTTAATAAATGGATTATTCCTTTTGCTACTTCTTTCAAGCACCGGATAAAACCCGCTTAAATATTCCTGGCTTATCTTAAAATACTCATAACAGTCGTGTGTTACATAATCATAAAACTCAGTCAGACTTTTTTCTCTGTCAGCGGCCTCATCATAAAAAACCTGTTTTTTTTCAAAGTCCTTTATAACACAGGGCAAATTTTCACTAAACTGTAAGAACATATTCTCCTTCGGGTCCCTTTTTATAAGCTGTGGCACGTAAGGAATATCAGGACAATATTTTAAAATAAGCTCGCATGCTTTATTGATGTCTATAAACGGTACACTTCCTATCCCGGTAACCCTTGAGCTTCTGTTAATATCACTTAAAAGTTCTAGTGCTTTCTTTTCCATAAAATTATCTTTCGTCAAAATTTTTATTATTTTTATTTTTCAAAAATTGCCAGATTTAAAAAAACAGAGGTTTACTGTAAGTTAGCTTATTTTGAAAACTTTTAAAAATCTGCGCAAAAAAATAATGATGATTTACTATTATAGCATAATTATACTTTTTCTTACTGCATATATTTATACTATTAAACCAAACAAAATATGTAGCAATGCAATGCGTAGCATTTGCACATGCAAATTTCAGCCTGCATTATTTAATATGATATATAAGATATAATGGGATGACTGCACCGATTAAGACGCAAATCAAGATTACCAATACCAATAATTAGAACCTCGCAGGTAGATTATAGCACTGGTTAATATAATACTTACTAAACTCAGTATTATCATTTGCTTAAACTACTGTCCGGTTCATGCAATGCAGCTTAGCATATGCTCATTGTTTCTTAAATTGCCTTGTCAGGCCGGCATTTCTAGTCTATAATTTGCTAGAATTAATAACACAAAGAATAATAATTGACAATGGAATGATATTCTGGAATAAATTTGAAATTAAAAGGAAAAGCTAAAACGCCATAGCAATTTCTGAAACTTATAAAAACAGATT
>JAQVHC010000129.1 GCA_028696435.1 Actinomycetota bacterium
TGTTCTAAAACCTCTTTATTTTGCTTTAAAATCTCTTTATAAAGCCTTAAATATCTGTCTGCAATGCTTTCTATATTATATTCACTTAAAATTTTCCTGTATGCATTTTCCCCTAATTTCTTTCGTATCTCATAATTATCCATTACATAGCTAATTGCATTTACCAGCCCATCCACATCGCAAGAGTTAAAAAACACCCCGCACTTTGTAACCTTAAATTCCCCGTTTTTTATGTCGTAACATGAATTATCGTCACCCGGAAATTCATCATCCGGAGATTTGCTATCCTGAGATTCGTCACCCAGGACTTCAATATTTCCCGGAATACTGGATACTATACAGGGAAGCTTAAAGCTCATTGCTTCAATGAGTGAATTAGAAAGACCCTCCACCAGCGAAGGGAAAACAAATAAGTCAGATTTTTTTAAAAAATCCTCAGGATTATCCACCATACCGGTTAGAGTGACCCTTTCTTCCAGTCCAGCCTTATTAATAAGGCTTACAATGTTATCTTTTTCCGGACCGTCCCCGATAAGAATAAGCTTTAAATCTTTACTACTGCTCCGGACTAATTTTGAAAAAGCACCAATCAGTGTATCAATATTTTTGGATTTGATAAACCTTCCCATTGTAGCCAGAGTGCTACAGGATTCATATGAACGGGTAAAATCTGTTACATTTACTCCGTTTCTTATCAATACTATTTTATCCCTATTCGCCCCTTCTTCAACAAACTCCTCTATCATAACTTTACTGGTGCAGATTATTCTATCAATATTTTTTAAGATATATCTTAATTGCAGTCCTCCTCCGGGAAGCTCTTTTATCTGATTAATATCACTATTGGAACCACTGCTGCCAACTTTTGCTATAACTGGTTTCTTTAAAATCCTGGCACAGAGTGTAGAAATATACGCGGGATACAGCACCTGGTGGACATGAATAACATCATATTGTCTTCTATGTGAGATTAAAAAGAAAAAAAGTGAGAATTGATAGACATAAACACTTAACCGCACAAAGATTTTTCTTAAAATTATTTTTATTGATTTTTTTATTGATTTTTTATTTAAAGGCTCTGTATAGAAAAAACTCCTATCTGTATCTATTTTTTCTTTTTTTCTGAAGTCAAAGTTTGTTAAATTCCTTATTACTTTTAAGCCATCAATTTCTTCAGTTTTTTTCAGATTATTATCCCATCTACCTGTTACAACTGTAACATCTACACCTTTTTTAACAAGTTCACAGGCCAGTTTCTGGGCCTGCTTCTCAGCTCCACCTGTATAGGGATAAAAAGCTGCAATCACCATAAGTATCTTTAATTTCTTCATAATGAACTTTTAACATAAAATAAAATATAAGAAAAATAAAATGCAAAAATATAGATGTCTTTCTAATTTAATTCAAAAAATCACATAAAATTCACTACTCCTGAAGCTCTTTAAAACCTTTCCGTACAGATTCCAGCAGGTTTATCCTGCTTCCGCTTCTTAGCTGGTTCATTAACCAGATGCTGTGAACTGCACGTATTCTTACAATTACATTTTCTACACCCAGTATTTTTGCAATTGCAAGAGTGTGGTGACCCTGGCGAAAGTGCAGCAGCTGTCCATCTCTCGTCACAGCTACACCTACCTCCGGAGCCAGATTTAAATCAAAGCCTCTGGTTTTAATTTCCTCAAATATCTTTTTATGTTTTTCAAAATACAGAGCAATATTCTCAAAAGAATCAAGCGTTAGATTCCCTCTCTTTAATGGAGTGCCATCTTTCATTCTTTCAACTGCAAGAGAATAAAATTGTGTATCACGGTAACCCTTATTTTCAACAAAAAGCTCTCTGATCATAACAAATTTCTCATGTTCCTCTATAGGAATAGTATCCCTGTCCCACTCTCCGGCCCATACAAATAAATTTCCGGGCATGGAATCAGGATCAGCAATATGATATTTTAAATGCCCGGGATTTATCTTATACACAAGTGAGTCACCAAAGCATAGGCTTGCAAGTAAAACAGGTAGATGATTTCTCTTACCGTGGAAAAGAGTTGAGTTTAAAAATATTATTACCCAGACCAGCGCCTTTGATATTAATTGCGCAAAAGGTTTTAATATTTTTTTGACTCTTCTTAAACTCATAGAACGTACTTTAATTGTAAAAGAAAATAATTCTATTATAATACCATAAATATTCTCTACATAAACACTAAATCAATGTTTTAAAGTCACTAAAGCACCCACTCCTTTTTAAATTAAAAACATTAATAAGGCAGAATACACAATTTATTACCACCTATTATAATGTTTCTCTCCATAATTAGTGTTGATTTTCAATTAAGCTTAGAATATCATTAATTCTAAAATTAAGGTTTATTATTCAGGAAAAGTTAAATAGGTATGAAATATAAAAATAAAAGTGGGAAGATTGTTGAATATAAAAGTGATATAAAACTTGTAATAATGGATGCAGATGGAGTTCTGACTGATGGTAGTGTTTATGTTGACAATAATGGAAATGAAACATTAAAATTTTCGCGCATAGATGGCAAGGGTATAGAGCTGCTCCGTAAAAATAATATTTTAACCGGTATAATAAGTGAAGAAAATGCCAGTGCATTACAGTATAGAGCAGAAAAATTAAAAATAGATATGGTCTCCCCTGGCACAAAGAATAAAAAAGAAGTGTACGCAAAGTGGAAAGAAGATTTAAAACTAACCGATAGCCAGATATGTGTATGTGGAGACGATATCTCTGATTTACCGATACTCAGGCAGGCCGGCTTTAGCTGTGCTCCCGCAAACGCACTTGATGAGGTGAAGTCCAGTGTAGATTATGTGTCAAAATATAAGGGTGGCGAAGGTTTTGTAAGAGAAATATGTAATATTATTTTAAATGGTGGAAATTAAAAATGAGTAAAACTATTGAACTTAAAGGTAAAAAAATTGGTGATGGAGAAAAACCTGTTTTTATTGGAGAGATAGGTATCAATCATAATGGTTCCGTAGAAATTGCAAAAAGAATAATAGACATGGCTAAAATTTGCGGGGTCGAGTTTGTAAAATTCCAGAAGAGAACTCCTGAAATTTGTGTACCTGTGGATGTAAGAGACAGAATCATCGAAACACCATGGGGCGAAATGACTTATTTTGACTATAAGAAAAAAGTAGAATTTGGATTGGACGAATTTAAAATAATAGATAATTATTGTAAAGAAAAGCAGATTATATGGTTTGCATCAGTCTGGGATATCCCAAGTGTTGACTTCATGGAAAAATTTGATACTCCATGTT
>JAQVHC010000025.1 GCA_028696435.1 Actinomycetota bacterium
CACAGTATCACCATTCTTTATTACATTTATCTTAACGTTTGCAATACTGTAATTATCATTTTTATCATATGCATAAACGTAGGTAATATTTTCGCCTTCATCAAGCATGCTTATTTCTATTGTTTCTTCCCATCCACCATTTATAATTCCAGTTGAACCAAGTATGTTATACTGGAAGCTTTTGTTAGTTCCAAGTAAATTACTTTTATTTCTTTCCGGACCCTTGTAGAATTCAACTTTTTTTAACTCAATAGGAGGACTATTTTTTATATCTGCAGACCAGCCAATTATTTTAAAGTTTTCAGTAACTACAGAATCATTTGCAGGTTCAAGACCAAGGACCTTTATCGTAAATTCTGAAAATTCCCTGCCGCTGGTGGTAATGATACTACCAGTACTGCCAGTTTTGTCACTACTGCTACTTCCGCTACTTCCGCTGCTCTTTTTAATACCCTTTGAAAATTCTACTATAGCATTATAAAGACCTACCGCACATTTCTCTTTGAAATTAGAAGTTTTTAATAGTTCAGCCTCTGTGGGATTGGAAACAAAAGCACACTCCACCAGTGCTGCAGGCATTTTAGTGTATTTAATAACTTTAAAATCTGCTGTTTTTACCCCGCGGTTTGCCCGACCTATCTGTTTTACAAGATTAGATTGAACAAGGCTTGCAAATTGACTTGAGCCGTTCACTCCATTTGCACACCAGTAAGTTTCAGTTCCGTGGGCATATTCAGTCAATGCTGCATTATTATGAATTGATAAGAAAATATCCACACCCGAACTATTTGCTTTGTTTACCCTCTCATCAAGAGATGAAGAAGTATCTCTGGTTCTTGTCATAATTACTTCAAAGCCATTTGCCTCCAGTTTGGATTTAAGCCGCAGTGCAATATCAAGGTTTGCATCTTTCTCGTTTAATCCAAATCTAACCGCACCCGGGTCGCTACCACCATGCCCTGCATCAATACAGACCTTTATTTTTGCGCTCGCCGCGTAAAGACTATTATCTGCAGGTATATAAATGAAAGTTAAACAAAAAGCAATTACAGTTATAAAAACTGTAACAAGCTTCAATGATTTTTTAATTTTTTCCATTGAAATCTTACTCCTCTATTCTTTTATCAAATCGCTTCTTCTGAATATTGGCTCATCAATGGCAAGCTCACCCAGTATATCCAGTTTTTCTCCATCTATATAAAAAGACACTGAATTTATTTCGGGAAATTCAGTTAATGTATTGACTATTGAATAGATAAGTAAAATATCAGTTGTATCGCTACGAAATCTGTCTTCAACAAACTCTTCTGAAAGGTCAACTTTTGCAAGTCCGTTTTCAACGGTCACTGAATTTATTTTTGTGCTTTCCGGAATAAGGCGGTGAAGGCTGCCATCAACTGGAAGTTTCATTAATTCATAAAGTGCATCAACATATTTGTTTTCCGCTGAAACAGTTCTTGCCTCACCTACCAGATACTGTGCCATATCGTCTGCATAATATACGTTTATGGTAATATCACCGGATTCATTTTCACCGGTTTCTTCGGGAGGAGGATTCTCATTATTATTTTCTTCTGTTTCTGTTGTTTCTTCTTCTGTAGTACTGATAGAATTACCACTATCTGTATTATTACCATTGCCACCAGAAGCCCCTGAGGGATCATTTAAAGGGGTACATGAAACAAAAAAAAGCAGCCCTGATAAAATAAAGCATATAATTATGCTTAAAGCTGCTTTTCTAAAAAAACGAGTGGTGCAATTTTTGTGTACTTTATTCTTTTTCATTGCTACAAATAATGTTATTTTATTGCTATAAATTTACTTTATATATTTTTATATTTCTATTAAGAATATTATGTAAGAAATAATTACATATTTTTATTATAATGTCAAGCAGGTATACCTATAACCCCGATTTTACGTGTTTCTTAAGAATTAATTAATAAATAACTAAGATGCTGATAAGGGGTATAATTATGCTTTATTTTAAGTAGCTTTAAATTCTTTTTATTTTGTTATTGTTACATTCAGGTTTATATTCTTCTGGGAGTACTTCCAGCCATCTTCCTGGTTATTATTAATAACACTAATATTGTAAGGACCGCTAAAATGAATTCTTATCTGAAATCTTGATTTTCCTGAATCTATTGCCTTCTGGAGCTCGTCTTTTAATTTAGAAACATTACATGTAATTGTTGGAGTATTGTACGCAGCAATATAAGTTCCCTCTATTTTAAAATCATCCTGTTTTATTTGCCTATCTCCCCAGCTTAAAACATTTATATTCAGTCTTTCAAGAAAAGACAGGGGATCACCTTTTATTTCTGTGATGCTAAGAGTGAGAGTTGCAGATTGTACCTTATCTCCTTTTTTAAACCCGGATATATCAAAGCTGACAAACCCGCTGCAGGGATTATTACGTACTGAATCACCTGCATAAATGCTTCCTCCCCTGTGTGCTTCTCCACCACTACCATACTCAATGTACCCTCCCTCACTTTCTTTTCTGGGCACTGTTATATTTGTTATGGTAGGAGTTTCAGTAGATGTCCGGGGTGTTTCTACGACCACCTTTCCAACATAAACAGTTATTGACGTATTAGAAACATTACCTTTCCCGTCACTTACCGATACAGATATATTGTAATCACCTGGCGTATCCGGAGTACTCCATTTAGCTGGATTTTTTGTTTTATCAGCAATAGTACCTCCTGCCACATTCCATTCAAATGATAATTGATCACTGTCCGGGTCAACAGCATCAACAAAAATATCATACTTCTCTCCAACAAATACCGTGCTGCTTGAAAGCGTTATTCCCTTTATCTCCGGGCTTGCATTACAATTCCAGACAAGTGTCATGGTATCCGAAGCTTTACCTTCAGTATTTTCCGCAACAGCGGTAAGGATATAATATTTTTTATCTCTCGAAATATTTACCTGCGCTTTACCCGGGCCCAGCGAGCCAAGACTATCATCCTTACTGAAACTTACCGATGGCGCAGGGTTACCTGTAACATTAGCCTTAACACGATAGTAGCATACATCGCCCGCCCTTGAATAAAGGGGACCTTCATATATTTCCAGTTTTATTGTAGGGGGTGTTTTTGACTTCTTTTCATCTTTGTCTTCGTCATTATCGTCCTCATCAGGAGCTTGCTCTTTCTTAGATGAGTCATCTACATCTTTACTTTCTTTCTCTATATTATTATCTGCTACCTCACCTTTTTTGCTTCCTATGTTAGATAAAAATCCCAGCAGAGCAGTTATGTTTCTGTCCATAAATTTATAAATTGGCTGGAAGTTTAGAGCAACAATAACAACTACAGCAACCAGTGCAATGATTCCGATTATTGTAAATACTGTTTTTCTTTTAACAGTAGCTTTTCTTTTTTCTCCTGGTTCCGGCTTTCTGGCATGCTTCATTCCTTTATCAACAACTTTTGCATGCTTCATGGTTCTTTTATTGTTTTTGGCATGTTTCATGTCTAAAACATTCAGCCTTAAAAAATTACAAATATTTACGTCTTATCAGTGGTCTCCACCAGTCTTCATTATTTATATACCAGTGTACTGTCTTCTCAAGCGCTTCTTCAAAATCATAAATGGCATTCCAGTTAAATTCGTTTTTTATTTTTGAACAATCTACAGAATACCTGCGATCGTGGCCCGGCCTATCTGTAACAGGCTCTATCATATCTTCAGACTTGCCCATAATTTCAATTATCTTTTTAGTTATCCATATATTTTGTTTTTCATTTCCTGCACCAATATTATAAACCTCACCTATCCTCCCTCTGTGAAGAATAATATCAAGTGCAATGCAATTATCTTCTACATAAATCCAGTCTCTCACATTCATACCATCCCCGTAAAGCGGAACTTTTATGTTATCAATAAGATTTGTGATAAAAAGAGGAATTAATTTTTCAGGAAACTGATAGGGGCCGAAATTGTTTGTAGTTCTTGTAATAATAACAGGAGTACCGTAAGTCTTATAAAAGGACCGCACTATCATTTCAGCTCCGGCTTTGGATGCTGAATATGGACTATTTGGCTTCAGCGGGTCCTCCTCTTTAAACGAGCCTTTTTCTATTGAGCCATAAACCTCATCCGTACTAATCTGAAGGAAAATGCCACTGTTGTATTTTCTCATTGCTTCCAGAAGGACATAAGCGCCATAAATATCAGTCTGGATAAATATGCCCGGGTCTTCTATTGACCTGTCTACATGAGATTCAGCAGCAAAGTTTATAACTGCATCAATTTTCCGGGAATCAAAGATTTTATCTACAATTTTTTTGTCGGCTATATCACCACGAATAAACATGTAATTTGGATTATCTTCAACGTCTCTTAGATTTTCGAGGTTCCCTGCATAGGTTAATTTGTCAAGATTAATAACTTTGTATTCGGGATATTTTTTTAAAATGTAGTGAATAAAGTTACTGCCTATAAATCCTGCTCCGCCTGTTACAAGCAGGCTCTTAAAACTTCTTTCTTCCAATTAGCCTCCTAACATACCCTGCATTTTTCTATATTCTTTCTATTGTTTCTCCTATTATCTATCTATGAAATTCTATATCAACTAATAATAACTTAATAAACTTTATGCAACAATAATCATTTTATTATATTTTCTGGAGCTTTTCTATCCGTCTTTTCTATAACTCTTCCCAAACTTTCATTCATCGTCGTCTCCTTATAGCTTGTAGCTTACCCTCCAGCTCTTTCCTATCCATCTTTTCTATCCCGGCGGTTTGTAATAATCAAGTAAACCAGACAGGGGAAAACAGCACATCAGTCTTATCAATCTTAGCCTCTCCCCAGAGTCCCTTTGTTAAAATCAATCCACGAGGCGGCTTATATTTTTTTTACAAAATTTATAAAACTCCTTCCGGGTTTAGGTGAATTAAAATTAGTATACTTTACTTCAATTGGAATTAAATCACAATTAAAATAATGTTACCCCATATAAATCCTAAAAACAAAAGATTTACATTACATAAATTTTGTGTAATAATTTACACAATAATTATGTTCTCAATCTTTGTGGTATAATATCTCTCAAAATAAGGAGTGCAATAAAAATGCCAAGAATAAATATATCTATTTCTGAAGATGTTTTAAAAAAAGTTGACAAATATAAGGAAATAACAAACCTGACAAGGTCCGGTTTTATAATAGAAGCACTTGAAAATTATTTTGAGCAGTTACAGAGTAGAATACTTGAAGAAAAAAAGAAAAAAGCTATTGAAGGTATTATTCAGATCAGAGAAAAAATAGGTGATGAACTTAAGGGCTGGGACTCAACTAAAGAAATAAAAAGATTGAGGGATAGTAGATGGGCAGGTTTACAAAAAAATGACAGAACGCAATAAAACAGAATACAATAATATAGAAAAACAAATCGACAATGGTATTTTTATAATTTCTGAAAGTGCCATAAAATCTTTTAACAAAAACATTAAATTAGTTCTGGACACATCTGTCATTGTGAAATGGTTCTTTAAGGATGACGAAAAAAATATAAAAAAAGCAGATCTTATTTTAAAGCAATATTTGAATAATGAGATAAAAATAATAATACCAGAGTTATCTGCATTTGAGCTGGCAAATGTTTTAATAAATAAAATTAAAAAATATCAGAATATCAATTTAGATATAATAGACAGGCTATATAACCTTGGAATTATTTTCTATATTGACAGGGAAATTTTAAAAGCTGCCACCAGAATAGCAATTGATATAAATGAGAGTGTCTATGACTGTATCTTTATTGCCACTGCTGAGCGGTTTAACTGCAGGCTTGTTACAGATGATAATGCGCTATTTCTAAATTATAAAGATTATAGCAAAAGGAAAATAGAAATCCTGACCCTCGAAAAATACCGGTGCTAATAAGAATGGCTTTTTCTTTACCTATCTTTTCTATCCCAGCAATATGGAATTTCAGGGCTGTGCGGGTCTACCCTGAATTCATCAGGTTCACTGTAGTCATAAGGTTCTGTAGGAATATTCACGCATATTGCCTCATAATCCGTAATGCACTTAAAGCCATGGTAAACATATTTTGGAATCTGGAGAAGCATGGGATTATGGACACCCATAAAGAATTCATTCACCTCTTTATATGTAGGAGAATCTTTCCTGCTGTCATACAAAACAATTTTCATCATACCCCTGATAACTACCATATTATCTACCTGTTTTTTGTGGTAATGCCATCCTTTGACAACACCGGGATATGCCGTTGTCATATAAACCTGACCAAACTTTATAAACAGGTCATCATCAGAGCGAAGCATCTCCATAAGCCTGCCTCTCTCATCGGGTATTACTTTTAATTTTTTTATTTTTACTCCCTCTATCAAAATACCCCTCCGGTCTATTTTTAAATTCTAAATATTATTTTTCAAAGTATGATACCAGTAAAGATATTTTCTTACAATACAGGCCGGACCTGTGCCCTGTCCCGTCTACTCTAACCCTATCCAATCTACTCTATCTATTCTGCCTGATCCCACCCCCGCCCCGTCTATTTGTCTAAATCTAAGTTATACCAGGCCCGGGTAGTATTAATAAGAAATTATAATTATAAATAAGTAATAAAAACCTGAAAAATTATTCCGTTTAAAATATTATTCGTTTAAAATATTATTCCGTTTAAATTTAATGAATCAGGATTGTCTTTCCCGGTTTTCTTTCCTGGAAACCAGCATCTCAAAAGCTGAAACTGTATCTTTTATGCTATTATTCCATGAAAATACTTCCTCTACTCTCTTTTTATTTAATTCTCCAAGCTTTTTTGCCCTGGCAGGATTATCAATTGCCCATATTATTTTAGCCGCAAGGTTTTCTACTTTGTTATCTGCAGCATAAATGCCACCCTCTCCCAGAAATCTCCTGTTATTTTTCCCCTCAAAGCATACTACCGGCAGACCTGCACCCATATAATTTATAACCTTGCCACTCGCCTCTCCTGCCCTGTCAACTTTTGGCTCAACTGCTATGTCACTAATAAGCAGATAATCAGGAAGTTTGAAATAATCTACCATGCCAGTAAAGTGGACATTTTTTTCTACACCCAGTTCTTTTACCTTTGCAGCTACCTCTTCAACAGGATACCCGACTATTAGAAAATGGGTATTTCCCCTTTCTTCCAGTACCAGTGGAATAGCCGATACGAGATTCCATATTCCTTTGGCAGCAAGGAGCGCCCCTGTAAAAATTACAAGAGGAGCATCATCCGGTATCCCCAGTTCTTTTCTGAGATTTTTTTTGGGAGGCTGGTTAAAAAAATCTGTGTGGACACCATCTATTACAACTCTTACCTTATCAGGACTTACATTAAATTTGTTTTTTATAATGTCTCCATTTGATACTGAACTGCATATAAAGAAGTCAGGCATCTTACAGATAAATTTTTCCAGTGTATGGAAAAACCATCTTATCACTTTTCCGCCCTTTATCCAGTTAAAGGTATCAAGCTCTGCGGTAAGGCTGCCCTGGACATCAAAAACAAGAGGAACTTTCCCAAATGTCAAAAGATATTTTATCAGACCTCCAACAAATGCTCCTTCATGAAGATGGCCATATATGATATCAGGTTTTTCTTTTATATATACCGCTGCCGCTTTAAAGAACAGAATTATATCAATATAAAATTTGTGTATTGAAGGTCCGGCTTCCAGTTTCTTATACCACGGGATATTTATTATTCTTCTTATATCAAGGCCTTCAAGGTCCCGGCCATTGTGGTATGTTACAATAATGTTTTCATAACCGTGATTTGCCAGTGCTTTCATTTCGCCAAGGATTCTCATGTGGCAGCCCCTGTCAGCAAAGAATGGGGTGGGGACTATATTTAAAACCTTTAAATTTTTTCGTTTTTTTGTTTCTTTAGCCAATTTATTCAGTTAACTTATTTATATTATTATTCTTATTCCCCTTATTAATTTTACTTCGCATAGCTTATTTATCTATGCCAATCTTCTAGTTATGTAGCCTGGCAAATCTCACCAGTATCTTTTAACGTTATGCATATTTTGAATTATCTGCATTAACCATGATATATCTTATATGTATCTTATCCATAATATATCTTATCCATGATATATCAAATCTTCTTACTTCCAGCGCACTCTGCAGACTTTAATGAATTAGACTTCAATGCATTATACCAGCATTGAAAATATATTTTTAGAAGAAATATCCAGGAAAATTTAAAGCTTTTCTATCCAGGAATAATTATTTATCTATCAATTTTTATCAATTTTTATCCCATATTTTTTATTTTTTAAGGTAAAAATACTGGTTATTTATAAACACCACTAATAAATAGCTTATATTTTTTATATAAAGATAAAAAAGACTTAATGATTTTTAAACCAGTCATAGGTCAATCTAAGCCCTTTTTCTATTGATACTTCCGGATGCCAGCCCAGCACCTCTCTTGCCAGCCTGTAAGAAAGCTGGCTTCTTCTCTGCTCACCTTCTTTTGCGGGCCCGTGAACTTTCTCTATGTCATCCTTTCCTGATATCTGCTTTAAAAGCTTGAATAGTTCTATAACACTGGTTTCTTTACAGGTTCCTATATTTACCGGCCCTACAAAAGTGCTTTCAATAGCCTTTATATTTGCATCCACTGCGTCCCCCACATAAACGTAATCTCTTGTCTGGAGTCCATCTCCGTTAATTATAGGATTTTTACCTTCAAGTATTCTGCGGCAAAATATTGCCACTACTCCTGCTTCCCCGTAGGGGTCCTGCCTCGGCCCATATATATTAGCATAACGCAGGGAAATATACTCAAGACCAAATGTTTTATAGAAATAATAGAGATAATTTTCAGTGGCTAATTTTGCAACGCCATACGGGCATACTGGATTTTTGGGGTGATTTTCATCTGCAGGGAAATATTCCTGTTCACCATATACAGTTCCCCCTGAAGAGGCAAAGATTATTTTTTTTATCTTTGTTTCGTTGCATGCGTTTATTACATTAAGCCCGCCCATTATATTTATATCCGCGTCCATTAAAGGGTTTTCAACCGAGACTCTTACGCTTAACTGGGCTGCATTATGAATTACAATATCCGGTTTTTCAGCCTGGAATATATCATATATTTTCTTATCCCTGATATCACACTTATAAAATTTAGCTTTCTCAGGGATATTTTCCTCTTTCCCATTAGAGAGGTCATCTACTATTACCACATCGTAATTTTTGTCCAGCAGCCCATCAGCCACGTTAGAACCGATAAATCCTGCTCCCCCGGTTATAAGTACCTTCAAATTAAACCCTCCTTACCTTGTAGTTTTATTATCTAATAATCTTAGCTTAAATAATCGCAAATAATCTTGATTGCAAATACAGCCCGTGTAACCACAGTCCTGAATACCTCAATACCCCCATGAAATTTTATCTTCATAAACTGTTTAAACCTGTGCAAAATATTAATAAATCATATTATTCCTCTTCTATGAAATCTTTATTTCTTATGGCTGGAATTGAAAGGTCCACATTACCATACACCTTGATCCTTATTCCTTCTATATAAAATATAACACCTTCTATATCAGGAATTTCAGTAAGTGTATTTACTATAGAATAAATAACATATTCATCCAGTATACTTGTATCAAGGCTATTTTCAAGAAATTCCTGTGAGAAATCGACTTTTGCTATATTTTCGTTTACCTCCACTCTGAGCAATTTTGTTCCGGCGGGTATCACAGAGAAGTGATGGGGTTTTATAGGACCTTTAAGAAGCTCCAGAATAGCATTCTGTGCAGCAATAGCAGGACTTCCTGCATTTATTGTTCTCTTCTCAGAAGCCAGCTTCTTTTCCTCACCCAGAGCTGAAAAATAAAAATTGATATTAAGGCTCGAAGGATAAGTATTTTCTTCCTTATCGTTATTTTCGCTGCGGGTAATAAAATTTATAATCTTCTGCCAGAAAGATGGGCTTCCGCTGGTGCCACCGGCATTATCTTCATTTTCACCATTACTATTTTCTTTTTTGCTATCATTTTCGTCTGGATTAGTAATATTAATATTACTTCCGGTATCAATTTCGCTTCCAGTTTTACCTTCATCTTCGCTTCCACCTTCACCCTGACCAATATTCTCACCGGTAATTTTTAAGGATTCTTCATTTTCAGTAACTGCTGTCTGGGCTTTGCCATCTTCTGTTCTGCCTTCGCTCTCTTCTGAACTGGTTATAATCTTATCAGTATCTTCACCATTTCCACTGCCTTCACTATCTCCACTATCTCTCTGCACAGAGGACACAGAGGAAATTTTTTCTTTTAAAAAACCAGGATTGTCAATGCTATAAAAAATAAAAAAACCAATAACAAATACCAGGGCCAAAATCAGAGTAAACTTAAGAATCGGGCTAATCCCTCTTCTTTTATTGGACTGCCTGTATTTAGGATTTGAATTTCTAGAATTCATAAAGATAATATATTATTATAAACCTTAAAGGTAAAGCACGATTAATTAAGATAAAATTTAGATAATCTAACCTGCGGTCCGGGTTGTCCTCTGGTAAGCTGCCTGCAGGATTTAATTTTAACTTTTCTAATCAACTTTATATACGCTGCAAGACTGCAATAAACGCAATAAATCATATCGCCAGATTTCATCTCTAATAATTTAACCAACTCTATATATATTTATATATATTTATAAGACTTGCTTCTGGCTGGCAATAAAACCTGAATGGAGAGTATTTCCCTTCCCCAAGTCCTCTCGTTACATAGAGAACTGTATTCTCAAAATAAAAAAGGCCTGATGCAAATTTAGTTTTTAATTTGCACCCTGAAATTACTGCCCCTATAAAGGGAAGTCTTACCTGTCCCCCGTGGGTGTGACCGCAAAATATAATGTCAGTATTTCTTTTTGCCAGACTTATTATTGAATTATTATCAGGGGTATGAATAAGCGCTATGCGCAACTTTCCTTTCTCATTTAAAGTATGGACTTTTTTCTCGTTTAGTTTAAATACATCCCTGTAAGCTATCGCGTAAGCTGCTTTATCCTGCAAATGGAGGTCTTTAAAATTATTATTTACAGATGTGGAGGAAGAATTATTTCGCGTGGAAAATGCTTTGTTGATGTCCATTTTATTTATTACAGGGTCACCAAGCCCTATAATCTCTATGCCATTAATTCCGCTATTACTTTTATCATTATCCATTTCAAATAATCTCTTTTCATTTATTAAAATCTCAATACCGATTTCATTTAACCTTTTAGCCAGATACGAAATATCATTTTCCTTCTTATACTCTCTTTTTCTTTTAAACATATTTTTTACAAATTCAATAAATGCCTTGTCATAATGGTCATGCACACCCAGAACTGCATATTTACCATGTTTTGCCTTCAGATGTGAAAGCATATCTATTAAGTTATCTATGCTGCCACTCCTTCCACCGCCGAGAAGGTCACCTGTTATAAATATAAAATCAGGTTCCAGCCGGGACAGACTTTTTACAAATTCAGATAATTTCCTGCCTTTATAATTTTTCCTTAAATGAAAATCAGACAGGTGAAGGATAGTAAGCAAAGGCTCGTCTGCTACGCCTGCAGCAGGTTCGTCTTGAGACCTGCCCTGCCTGTAATCACTTTTATCACTTTTCTGCCCACAATCATCACCATGCCAGTCATTACTACTACTCTGACCGTAATTATCGTCATGCCAGTCATCACTGACCTGCCCATCATCTGCGCACCTCACACTATCCACACTATCTCTGCAGGACCTGCCATACTGACACTCCGCGTTATCTACACCCCGCCCGCCATCTTCGCCTTTACTGCCATCACTGTTATCAGTGATATAAATATTTACTTCTGACAGTTTGAAATTGGTTACCTCGTACACAAATGAATAAAAAATTAGCAGTATGATCAGAATAGCAATTATAGTGCATAATAAAATAATCCAGAGCACTTTTTCTCCTCAAATCCTCATATTAAGACTTATAAGATAATTATAAGATAATAACACAAATTCTACATAATTTAACTTTATTACACTACAGCTATACATAATATTAACTTAGAATTTTAAGCCTTACTTCTACTGGATATAAGAACTCTGCGGCCGGCTATGCATAATAATATTAACTCATAAAATCAAATTGAGATTCTCTCTATTTTATTATTCTACAGCTATACATAATATTAATCCTATATTAACCTTATAAAACCCTATAGCTCTTTATATACTCATCATATACGCATCATCTCTATATTAAAGCACGGTGCAAAGTCAGTATGCCTGTTATATTAAAAAATTGATAAAAAAATTTCTTTATATTAGCATTATCATATTATTTTTTATAATAACTGTATTTATTATTAGCATACTCCTATTGTTAAAATGAAGGCAAAAGGACAGGAAATGGTTTTACTTATAGGCGCCACAGGTTTTCTGGGGCCACATGTAGTGGAAAAATTATTACAAAATAACTATAGCGTTACCTGCCTGGTAAGAAAATCCAGCGATGCGTCAAGAATTTCAAAACTGGAAGAGACAGCAAAAAAAGCAGGTAAAAAAATCTCGCTTGCAACCGGTGATCTCGAGGATACTGATTCAACAATTCCTTTACTGGAAAAAGTAGATATTGCTGTTTACATGGTAGACCTTGAGCTTACAGAGCTTCTGGAAAATTTCCTTTATGCAGCCAGACGTGCAGGATTAAAAAGAGCTGTTTTTATAAGTTCTACAACTGTTCTGGTTCCTCTTAAGAGTACAGTAAAAGAGCAAAAATTAAAGTCCGAAGAATTAATAAAAAATTCAGGACTCTGTTATACAATCTTAAGGCCTTCAATGATTTATGGCTCTGCGGATGATAATAATTTTTCAAGAATGATTGAATTTATAAAAAAAAGAGGTTTCTTTGTAACTTTTGGAAAAGGGAATAATTTAATCCAGCCCGTATATATTGAAGATGTAGCAGAAGCTATTTTATCAGTCCTTAACAATAGTAAAACTTACAATAAGATTTATAATATTGCAGGCAAAGAGCCCATTGAATATAACAGGATGCTGGAAATTGTTAGAAATAAATTAAAAAAGCGCTTTATTGTAATAAGAGTGCCCATTCGACCGGCAAAATTTTTGATTTCTATTTATGCAGCTATTTCTAAAAATCCCTCCCTGACACCGGGCCAGATTGAAAGAATGAGTGTGGACAAAGCATATTCTTATGAAGAAGCTGCCCGTGATTTTAACTTCTCCCCTTTAAGTTTTGAGGAAGGCATAGAAAAACTGATAAAGGAACTTGATTAACTCCGGCATTGATTAAATCTTATACTATATCTTTCGAATATACCTTTTGAATTTTTAAAGCACATAGTAAATAGATCAGAGTTTTTAATCAAAATAAGGATTTTAAGGATTTCCATTCACTCAGTGAAATATACTACAAAAAAAGAATTTCCGTGATCAATACCTGGATCAATACCGGTATTCATGAAATATTTACTCAGACATCATGAGTGTGAATGCTTACTAATCCAGGACTGCTACAGCAAACATTTTTGAAGCTGATTTTTTCATACTTACTGGGTATATTTGAAATACATTTTTGTTTACTATTCTATTAATAATATCTTTAATGATATCGCATTCTATTATAATATATAGTGTTATAAATAACTGCGTTTAGAGCTATAATATTTCCATCTAAAATAAATGGGATTCAAATTTTCCCTTCGTTGAAAATCAATTCATCATTAAAAATCTTATCTTTGTAGATGGTTTTCCCATCTACCGTAATAAGCGGATCGTGAATATCAAAATCTACATGCTCTGGAGCATGGATACGTTCACTACGACGGTCGTTATTACCCAGAGCAACATGGACACAATGTGTTTGATGTGTCCCATCTACAAGCCAACCATAAATATCATTTTCTTTTGAAGTAGTAGTAACAATTCCTATTTCGTCAACAATATCAGATTTGGGTTCACTTTCCTCTATCCACTTTTTTAATCTATCCACTTGAACAGGATCTCCTGAATATCCGGAAACAATCCCATTTTTAATACTGATTCTTAAAGGCTCTTTGTAAAGCTCATGTCCTCCGGGAAAATTAGGCCTTATGGGGAAACCTTTATGTGGTCCATGTGCGTGTTGAGATGCTCCATCTATATATAATTCTCCAGACACATAACCAATTTTCGGGATAATAGCTACTTCTGAATAGAAAGGAATAATTGCCATAACAGCATGCATAGCATCAAGTCCTTCTT
>JAQVHC010000130.1 GCA_028696435.1 Actinomycetota bacterium
CAGGGAATTGGCCTGCATAAGATATGTCTGTATGTGATGGAGATGTATGGTGTGAGCTTGTAAGGGATGAGCCTGCAGGAGGAGAGTCTGTATGGGATGGATTTGTATGTGATGAATCTAATTCCAGTGCACTGACAAGCGTTGCAACAGTTTTTAAGTTCTCGCTTGGTGGTGTCTGCGCCCACCTTGTAATTGCAAGAATGCCATCTTCAGAAAGCAATTTTAATATTGAAGATATGCTCTCTGTGGTGTAAATATAGTTTTCATTGAGGCTGTATGCTCCGGAAGATACCGGATGAAAACTGTCTGAAAGGCTTAATACAATAAGGTCAAAGCTTTTATCTGTGGTAAGGGAAAAATTGCGGATGCTGCTTTTTTCTACAGTTACACCGGGATTTTTATATATCTGTCCGCTGTATGACGATAGCCTGCTTTCAAGAAGCTCTACAACAAGTTCATTATTTTGAACCACGCATATATTTGAATCTCCGTAATAAAGAGAGCACAGAACATCAAGGCCTCCGCCCGGCTCTATTATAAGGATATTATTATACTTTTTATCTTTCATAAAAACTGACTGGGGTATATATTCTAAAAATTTAAGGGCCTCATCATTATCCGGGTGTTCTGAGCGGGTGATAGGGGTGAGATTATCGCCATCAATTGTAAGTCCCAGCTGGTCGGGCGGAACACCTTCATAGACAAGACTGAGGCCGGGGGCAGACTTTATGCTACTACTTTCCACAACATCAACTCTTGTGGCTGAATCCTCGGCAGTGTATATGAGGCGTGAATCAGGATAGCGCATAACAGTTTTGAGGCTCTTGTATGGTGACATATTTATCTCCCAGAGTCCGGGCATTAGTAGAAAAAGGGAACCTGCTGCCACAATAAATATAACTGTTACCGGGATAAATATTTTTGCGTAATTTTTGTTGAGTAGAATAAAGACCGAGATAATACCCAGAGCTGAGGACAGGATAATGATTCCGCGCTGCTGGATTACCGGGACTAAGATTAAAAATGCAATTGCTCCGAGGCTTGAGCCAGTGAGGTTAAAAAAATATGTAGTCTGTGGTTTTTGCTCTCCGTAAAAAACATAGCCTACAAAACAGCCTCCAAAGAAAAATGGCAGTATTAGAAAGAGATAGTATATAAATAGATAAAGGAGCTGACGTGCTTCCCATGCAATCTTAAATGAATCAAAAGGAATAAAATTTATGGCAAGGAAGCTTACCACGGCGGATATGGAAAAACCAAGGGAGAATATAATATAGAGAAGCCTTTCAGTTTTTATGCGACTGACAAAAAAGGGCAGAAAACTTCCGCTTATTCCAAAACCGAGGAGCGCAATGCTCACAATAAGGAAGGCAAAATGGTAAAAATCAGCAACGGAGAGAATTCGTAACAGGCTGACCTGGTATATAAATACTCCAAATGATATTAGAAATAACGAGATGTTAATTTTTGTTTTCATCAGAGTAATTCATCAGGGTAGTTATTTTTTAATATGCTTTTAAATTATATTTAGATTATATTCAATATTATGCTTTTTTCATTATGCCCACTGCACTCACTGCTCATATTGTATCTGCATTGCACTTGCTCTTTTGCAACTGCCTTAACTTTCTCTTATAAAACTGTCTTTACCCTTTAAAGCTTTTGTATATTTTATGGACTTCAGGTGAAAAATAAATTGTTGTATACATTTTATGTATATTTTATAAAAAATGGGTTAAAAAAGCTAAAAGCATTCGGGGATACAGGATTACATACACGAAAATAAAAAGAAGGTTATAGTTGTTTTTATTAGTTTTATTCGGTTATCAGAAAGCATATAAAATTTCTAACCTCAATTTTATTAAAATATAAAAATTGATAGTTTAAAAATCGATTGTGCGAAATATTTTTTTATTTTAATATGTGATAGATAAAATACCTGTAATAATAATTGCATGAAGGCAGCTAAAATGAATATCTGGAAATATTTTGATATCACACATAAGAAACACTTAATATGTAATCCTGTGAGTAAAAGCAGGCTTGAAGAATTATTTTTACTACTGAATTTAAACCCCGGTTGTAGAGTTCTTGATATCGGTTGCGGGAAAGGAGAGCCACTTGTAAGGCTTGCGGAACTATTCGGAATTTCAGGAATAGGAGTTGATATTTCACCTTACCTTATAGAAGAATGTGAGAAGAAAAAAAGCCAGAGAATCTCCGGCTCTGATATTAAGTTCCTGGAAATGGATGGAGCAGAATATACACCTGAAAAAAATGAGTTATTCGGTCTTACTATGTGCCTTGGAGCAACCTTTGTTTACAAAGGATTTACAGGGACAATAGATGCATTAAAAAAATTTACAGAGCCAGATGGGCTAATAATTATAGGGGAGCCGTACTGGCTAAAAGAACCGGATGATGAGTACCTGAGGATGTGCGGGATAAAAAAAGAGGAATACAATACTCATTGTAAAAATGTAGATGTTGCTGAAAAGAATGGCCTGAAGTGCATATACACACTTGTAAGCAGTCATGATGACTGGGACCATTATGAAACTCTCCAGTGGTGGTCAGCATATGACTATGCATCCAGAAATCCCAGAGACCAGGATAATCCTGAATTAATAAAAAAAATTGAAAAAGCAAAAACAGAATATCTTTTATACGGGAGGGATACCTTTGGCTGGGCGATATATGTATTTAAAAGACAGTAAAAGCTTTTAAATATTCGTACTTAAATATTTATACCTTACCATTTCTCTCTGTGTATCTTACTGCCATCAAAATCTTTGTCTGTGTGGGGTCCGGGCTTCTCTTCAGGATAGCCTGCAGGAATAATGTTTATAACTATAAACCGCCCGGGAATCCCGAGTAACTTTTTTATTTCCTCTCTTAATTCTGGCCGGATAGATTTCCATGCAGTTCCCAGTCCGAGTGCTGTAGCCTGCAAGAACATATTCTGCGTAGCGACAGATAAATCTTCAACAGGGCAATTAGTTTTGGTGCTATCAGTTGCTGGAATAATAAGTACCGGCGCTTCTTTTACATGTTCTTGGCCTACAATTTCATAAATATTGTTTTTCGTCTCCTGGTTTCTAATTACTATAAATTCAATGGCATGGTTATTCATTGCGGATGGAGCAAACTGTGCCGCCTTTATAATTTCTGTAATATATTCCTCTGGCACTGCTTCTGCCTTATATTTTCTTATTGATCTGCGATTTAATATTTCTTTTATAATCATAGTGCTATATATAAATTATTGTATGTGATTTAAGT
>JAQVHC010000026.1 GCA_028696435.1 Actinomycetota bacterium
ACAACCGATCTTACAACAGGAAAAAAGACAAAAACTACCACTACTGATTCAACCACTAGATTAGTAGAGCCCGAAAAAGTTGGTTCGCCTATTGAGGGACTAAGACCTGGTGAAAAAATAATAATAGAGGTTAAAATACAAAATATTGCAGCTGAAAATGGTGAGAAAATTATTGCACATTTTCATTTTGCGCCTGTAGATTGTGATGGCCATTTCTATACTGATGAGATAGTCTCCACCGGTGATGTGATAGCTATTGGCAGGAGCAGATTTTAAAATTTTAAAACTATTGCCTTCATATTATATAATATATCTTAATTTTTTTAACTTGGATTTCTATGAAAGTGTGGTGTATTTTTAGTTATGAGCAAGAAGGATAAAAAAAGTAAAAATTATGAAGAATTAGAAAATAATTCTGGTAATGGTGAGGATTTAGAAGAGATGATGGGATCTAAAGAATTTAAAGAAAAAATAGCCAGGGAGGGCACAGGAGGAAAAATAGAAAAGGAACTCGAAGTGGAAGAACTGGAAAAAGAAATAGAGCTTTTACGTGAAGAGCTGGAAAACTGTAAAAAAATTGAGGAAGAGTATATAAACAGAATAAAAAGAATACAGGCAGACTATGATAATTATAGAAAGAGAACTTTAAAAGAACATCTTGAACACATCAAAAGGGCAAATAAAGACTTAATAGAAAAGCTTCTTCCTGTAATCGATAACTTTGAGATAGCCCTTGAAGCTGGAGAAAAATTAGAAAAACAGGAAGATGATTTTTTTAAAGGTATAAAAATGATTTATGATAATCTTATGGAGCTTTTAAAAAAGGAGAATGTAAAAGTTATTAATCCAGTAGGAGAGGAATTTAATCCCGAAATTTGCGATGCTGCTGTAACTGAGAGCGTTGAAGGTGTTGAAGATGGACATATACTTGAAGTTTTACGGAAAGGCTACATGATAGATGACTTTTTAATAAGACCTGCGGTTGTTAAAGTTTGCAAACATAAATAAAGGGAGCTAAAAATATGAGTGGCAAGAGTTTTTGGAGCAAAACTACAATAATCATTGTGGTAGTGGCTGTTATTGTTGTGATATTTATAGGTTATATTATAAGTTCCAGGAATAATATGGTAGCAAAGGAGATCGAAATTGATAATGCCTGGGCGCAGGTTCAGAATGTTTATCAGCGAAGGCTGGATCTGATACCCAATCTGGCTGAAAGTGTAAAAGGCTATATGCAGATGGAAAAAGATATATTCGAGGCTATTGCAGAAGCAAGAGCAGGTATAAATAGTGCAGAAACGCCGGCTGAGCTTGAAAGTGTGAATAAGGAGATAGATTCTTTTATCGGTAACCTGAGGGTTGTGGTAGAAGACACACCTGAGCTTAAAGCAAGTGAGAATATACGTGATCTTATGACCCAGCTTGAAGGTACCGAGAACAGGATTGCTGTTGAAAGACAGAGATTTAATGAAGCAATTAAAGATTATAATACTTATATTAGAATGTTCCCGAGAAATATAATTGCAGGCTGGTTTGGGTTTGAGCCAAAGGAATTCTTTGAAGCTGCAGAAGGCGCAGAAGTAGCTCCGGAAATAGATCTAGAATTAGATTAGGTTCGGTTAGACCAGGTGATGTTACAAAATATGCCTAAATCAAGGATGCTTAAGTTAAAAAAAAGGCCGGTTATTTTTCTTTTATTTTTTCTGTCCTTTTTAATTATATTATCAGGGTGTAACAATTCCAGTAACAAAGCCTCTAATATTAATTTACCATCTTATACCGGGTATATAAATGATTATGCCGGAAAACTTGATGCTGCTTCCATAGATAGTCTGGAATCTCTTTCTTCAAGGATTGAAAAAGAAACAGGATGCGAGATAGTAGTAGTAATAGTTGAAAATTTACAGGGGCTTACCGAAGAAGAATATGCGGTCAAATTGTTCGAAAAGTGGGGAATAGGAAAAGAAAAAGAGGATAATGGCATTCTTATTTTAATAGGTACAGAGGGAGAACCCGGCAACAGGCCCTTAAGAATAGAAGTAGGTTATGGCCTGGAAGGAGTTATTACAGACCTGGAATCTGGTAGAATTCGAGATGAGATACTTATACCGGAACTTATAAAAGGTAATTTCTATAATGGTTTATACAATGCAATTATTGCTATTGCTGACCGGATTTATATAGATAGAGGGATGACGCCTTTAAGCTCCTCGGAAGGTATTGAACCGTTAGCTGTCAAAACAGAATCAGAATCATCAGAGGGCAATTCCATCGGTTCTACAATCGGAACAATAATCTTTTTCCTGTTTATATTTATAATAATTATCATAGCGTTTATTGTAATGCCAATTTTAAAATTCTTTAAGAAAAGATGCCCGAAGTGCAGAAGGTTTAAACTAAGGACAAAATCAACTGTGCTGAAAGCTGCTACATATATAGAATCCGGAAAGCAGCTTGTAGAGAGGACTTGTTTAAATTGTGGTTACAATGATGTTAAAGAAATTACAATACCCAGAAAAAGCAGGCACTCATCTTATAGAGGCGGCGGTAGTGGAATAGGGGGAGGAGGCAGGTCATCTGGTGGAGGTTTTGGAGGTTTTGGTGGCGGTTCTTCCGGTGGAGGTGGTGCCAGTGGAAAATGGTAATAATTTAAGTATGCCCCTCAAAGGAGCGCTTTAAAATTGTATTAATATGATTATAATCATCAGGTATCTTTAATCAGATATATTTAATTAAATAGGTAGTATTTAATTTAAAAAAAGGTTATTTGTTAAAAAATGAAAATTGCGATATCAGGTAAAGGTGGGACTGGTAAAACAACGATAGCAGCATGCCTCGCACGGTATTATGCTAATAAGAATTATAAGGTTATTGCAGTCGATGCTGACCCTGATGCAAATTTAGCCTCAGCGCTGGGAGTCGATTATAAAACAGCACTAAAAATCACTCCCCTTATAGAAATGAAGGATTTAATTGAAGAAAGAACCGGTGCCAGACCCGGTGAATACGGTACATTCTTTAAGTTAAACCCGGAAGTGGATGATATTCCTCAAAAGTTTGGAATGGATATTAATGGTGTGAAACTTCTGGTTGCAGGAACAGTAAAAGCCGGTGGTAGTGGATGCTATTGTCCTGAGAATGTTCTTTTAAAAAGTCTTTTTAGATATCTTGTAGTCCGGAGCAAGGAAATTGTAATCATGGATATGGAAGCAGGGATTGAACATCTTGGCAGAGGAACATGTGAAAATATGGATGCTCTTATTGTTGTGGTTGAGCCCGGACTAAAAAGCATCCAGACTGCATTGAAAATTAGAGAAATGTCCCTTGACATTGGAATTAAGAATTTATTTATTGTAATAAATAAATTAAGAACAGGTGATGAAGAGAAACTAATAAGAGAAAATCTTGGTGACTTTATTATTCTTGGCAAGCTACCCTATAGCGAAAAGGTAAGGGAGTCAGATTTAATTTCTTCTTCACCATTTGATGTGGACCCCCGGTTTAGCAAGTCAATTGAGAAAATTGCTGCCTGCCTTGATAGATTTATAGCAATAAAGTGAAGTTTTAAAACAGGCAAATTTTTATTTATCGTTAAAACAATATAGATAAATAATATATATAGATATATGAATAAAATAGAAAATAAATGTCTAAAATAAGAATTAATACAGTAACATGACTTAAAAAATTTATTGTATATATTTTTTATTTAATTTAAAATGTGTCTATTTGTAATCCCTTTATAAAAACTATATAGAGTAGTAAAAATTTGTATAAAATAATAAAAAAAGAAAATCTAGCAAAAGATACAGACAGGTTTTATATTAATGCTCCATTAATTGCGGATAAAGCAAAAGCAGGCCAGTTTGTGATTATAAGAATAAATGAAAAAGGTGAGAGAATTCCTCTGACTATAGCAGGTTATGATCGTGAAAATGGGGTAATTATGTTAGTTTCGCTGAGAGTAGGAAAAACTACATTCTTGCTGTCATGCTTAAGCGAAGGAGATTATATACTTGATGTAGTAGGCCCTCTCGGAAAACCTTCTGAAATTAAAAACTTCGGGAAAGTTATATGTGTTGGTGGTGGAGCAGGAATAGCCCCTGTTATACCTATAGCTACAGAGTTGAGAAGAGCAGGTAACTATGTAATATCTATAATTGGTGCCAGGAGCAGGGATTTTGTTATTTTAGAAAAAGAAATGCGGGAAGTATCAGATGAGCTTTATATATGCACTGACGATGGTTCTGCAGGTTATAAGGGATTTGTATCGGAATTTCTGGGAGAGTATCTGGAAAAAAACATAGAAAAAAGTGCTGACAAAAAAACTGATATATCAAGGGTAGTTGCTATTGGCCCTGCCTTAATGATGCATGCAGTTTCTGAAGTAACCAGACCTTTTAATATAAAAACAATAGTTTCACTTAATTCAATAATGGTTGATGGGACAGGTATGTGTGGAGCATGCAGGGTAGAGGTTGGAGGTAAAACGAAATTTGTATGTGTTGACGGACCTGAATTTGACGGGCACGACGTAGACTTTGATCTGCTTATCTCCCGGCAAAAGATTTATCTTGATCAGGAAAAAGAGAGTATGGATATCTATAAACACCAGTGTGGGTTAGAAATGGATAAATAAGAATTTAACCGGAGATGATATGACTGGAATAGACCGCGAAAAAGAATTTAAAAAAGAATATAAAAAAGGAAATGAAAGTAAAAAAGAAAAAATTTCAAGGGTAGCGATGCCCGAACAGGATCCTGCTGTAAGGAATAAAAATTTCAGTGAAGTTACACTCGGTTATTCAGAAGAAGATGCCCTGCGGGAAGCCTCAAGATGTATTCAATGCAAAAATCCCGGATGTATAAAAGGCTGTCCTGTGGAAATAGATATAAAAGGATTTATCAGTTTAATTCAGGAAAAAAAATTTGATGAAGCTCTTGAAAAGATAAGAGAGAGAAATGGTCTCCCGGCAATATGTGGCAGGGTATGTCCCCAGGAAGACCAGTGCGAGAAGGAATGCATCCTTGGCGTTAAAGGGGAACCCGTAGCAATTGGAAGACTGGAACGCTATGTAGCTGATAGGGAAATGAGCAGGGAAATGAACCACATCACTGAGGGGACTGAAAAGTGCAACATGTCAGGAGTTACCAGAGAATGCACAAAGGAAAAAGTTGCAGTAATCGGGTCCGGTCCTGCAGGTCTTACCTGTGGTGCTGAACTGGCAAAAATGGGCTACCGGGCCACTATATTTGAAGCGCTGCATAAACCTGGCGGAGTCCTGGTTTATGGCATTCCTGAATTCAGACTTCCTAAGGAAATAGTGCGTAAGGAAATTGATTATGTAAAAAACCTTGGAGTTAAAGTTGAAGTAAATATGGTGATTGGAAAAGCACTGACAATTGGTGATTTATTTGATAGCGGGTTTAAAGCAGTTTTTATATCAACCGGTGCCGGTCTTCCCTATTTTATGGGCATCCCGGGCGAAAATCTTAACGGAGTTTACTCTGCGAATGAATATCTTACAAGAGCAAACCTGATGAAAGCTTACTGTTTTCCGGAATATGATACACCTATTATTAAAGGGCGCAGGGTAGCAGTAGTTGGGGGAGGTAATGTAGCACTGGACTCTGCAAGAACGGCAAAAAGGCTGGGTGCAGAAAATGTTTATTTGATATACAGAAGAAGCGAAAAGGAGATGCCTGCAAGAGATGAAGAGATTGAACATGCAAGGGAAGAAGAGATCGAATTTAAACTACTGACCAACCCCGTCAAAATTTCAGGAAAGAATGGCCGGATTAATAAAGTAAAGTGCATTAAAATGGAACTGGGGGAACCCGATCTGTCGGGCAGGAGAAGACCCGTACCAGTAGAAGGCTCGGAGTTTGATATTGAGGTTGATGTTCTCGTAATGGCCATAGGACAGGGACCAAATCCACTTCTTATTTCTACAATTCCTGAACTGGAGCTTACAGAAAAGGGAAATATAAAAGCCAGTCCTGTAACCGGAAAAACGAGCATGAAGGGTGTTTTTGCAGGAGGAGATATAGTTAGCGGAGCAGCAACTGTTATCCTTGCAATGGGCGCCGGAAAAGATGCAGCCAGAGCTATAGATGATTATATAAGAACAGGTATCTTGTAGAGACCTGCGCATTATAAAGATCTACGCCAGGAATAACATGTTTATTGCTTTTTCGATGGTGCTATTAAATAGAATTAATACTTGTAAATAAAAACCCTGGAATTAAAAAACTCCTGGAATTCGAATAATCTCCTGAAATTAAAATCTTTTTATATTTGTCTTTAAAAAATTCTTTTCAGGATACCTCGTTTAATATAACAACATTTCGAATGTATATTATGAGTTTGATTTTATTTAAAAAATATATAAAGGTTCTATTTACCTGTGTACGGTAATTTAAAAAGATAAGACAGAGCAATAATATTTACGGAGAAACAGGTTCTATTTATTATGGATTATTATAGATGATAATTTAAACTGGTTATGGTAACAGGAATTATTAAATGAGTTATAATACTAATATAAAATAAAGTTTTGATATTAAAAATATTATTTAAGGTAATGGAGGTATAGATGAAAATTAAAAGGTTATCACGGGGTCTGCTGGTTGTGATCCTCACATTTATTCTGATTGCAGGTGTATTTTTTACGGCATGCTCTGCATCAAGAGCCAGAGATTTTGTAAGTAAATCAGTAGAATCAGCGGAAGTTATAGAGGAAGCAGTAGCAGAAGAGGAAGCTGCACCGGTTTATGATATAGATGAGGCTTATGGTAAAGCAGAAGCCCAAGAAGCAGAAATTCAAGAAGAAGCTCCTGCGGAAGATTTAGGTGATGCAGGCAACACCATTGCGCAATATGGTGATATTGAAGTTGCCGGTGGAAAGAAAGTTATCAAGACTGCTTATATTGAAATTGAGATTAAAAAAGGTAAATTCCAGGAAACCATGTTTGCGCTGACAAATCTTGCAGAACGGAATGGCGGCTTTGTCGCAAACAGTGAGAGTTACTCTGATTCTGAAGGAAATCTAACCAGTGGACGTATTACTATAAGAATTCCTTCTAAATCATATAGTTCTGCTCTGGATAAAATTAAAGAAATGGGTACTGTTAAGAACATTTCAAGTTATGGCCAGGATGTTACACAGGAATATATCGATCTTGAGAGCAGGTTGAGAAATTACGAAGCACAGGAAAAAGTTCTTCTGGAATTGATGAAACAGTCAAAAAAGGTCAGCGACAGCATAGAGGTTCAGAGAGAGCTGAGTAATGTCCAGGGTGAAATAGAGGTAATTAAAGGAAGAATGAGATATCTTGATGACATGGTATCTTTTTCTACAATAGATGTTTATTTTCATGAACCGGAACCTATAAGTTCTACTTCAGGCCTGGGGTTTGTAGAAGCACTGAAAAGAGGTGCGAGAGGAGCAATAAGGGTATTTAACTCTATGGTAGTTGTACTGATTGCATCAGCTCCTGTATGGATTATAATTGCTTTAATAGCAATAATAGTATGGCAGGTTATAAAAGCTAAGAAAAGAAGAGCCGGAAAGGAGCAAAAGTAATGAAAAATTCAGATGTTTTCGGTTACACACTGCTTATCTTTGGGCTTGGAGTTGTGACAGGACTTCTGGTTGCTCCGCGCAGAGGTGAAGAAACAAGAAAAATATTAATAGAAAATATAGAGGAATACCGGGATAAAGCCTGTAGATCTGTCAGGGGAAAAACAGCAGAAATAAAGAAAAATGCAGAAAAATTTGAGGAATCACTAAAAAAAGACCTCGAAGAAGTCTGATAACAGGATTTTAATTCGGCAACAAGTATTCCTTGTATTCCTACAATTGAAAGCCTTCCTTTATCTTTAAATTTTAAAGGAGGGCTTTTTATTTGTGATAAAACTACTTATATCTAAATCCGGGTTATAAAATTCCGTTATTTATTATGTATATTATATTATACTTATATTATATATATTTAATAAATTGGGCAACTTTATCGGCTTCGAATCATAAAAACCCTTTTTAATTTCTATATCTGGAATGTTTTAATTTTAAAATATAAAAAATATTTATATAATAGATTGACTGCATTAGCTTTGCTAAAGTATATTATTAAGAAAATTATTAAGAAAACTTAAGTAAATATAAAATTGAAAAGGCAAATATATGGTTATTATTAACAGGAAAGGAAAAATAATGATGAATAACAACACCGAAATAGTAGGAATTTTTGCAAGAGAAATTCTTGATTCCAGAGGTAATCCGACTGTTGAAGTTGAGACAATACTTGATTGTGGTGCTATGGGTAGAGCCTCTGTGCCTTCGGGTGCATCTACCGGAGCATTTGAAGCGGTTGAATTAAGGGATGGTGATAAGAGCAGGTATATGGGGAAAGGCACTCAGAAAGCAGTAGAAAATGTAAATTCTATTATAGCTCCCGAGGTAGAAGGTATGGATGCTCTTTATCAACGTGAAATAGATAGGGTGATGATTGACCTGGATGGAACAGAAAACAAATCCAGACTGGGTGCAAATGCAACACTTGGAGTATCACTTTCTGTAGCCAGAGCCGCTGCTGCTGCGCTTGACCTGCCATTATACAGGTATCTTGGTGGAGTTAATGCATACGTACTGCCATCTCCAATGATGAATATTTTAAACGGTGGGAAGCATGCTGATAATAACGTTGACCTGCAGGAGTTTATGATAATGCCGTTAGGTGCGCACACTTTTAGTGAAGCGTTAAGAATGAGCACAGAGGTGTTTCACAGTCTTAAAAGTGTTTTAAAAAAGGATGGACTCAATACTGCAGTTGGTGATGAAGGTGGCTTTGCCCCTGATTTAAATTCCAATGAAGATGCTATTAAATATATAATCAGGGCTATTGAAAAGGCCGGTTATAAACCGGGCAAAGATGTCTATATAGCTCTGGACCCTGCTGCCACTGAATTTTTTAAGGATGGGAAATATAATCTAAAAGGAGAAGGAAAGGTTTTAACCCCATCAGAAATGGTTGGCTATTATAAAAGTCTGGTAGAGCAATACCCTGTAATTTCAATAGAGGATGGAATGGCTGAGGAAGACTGGGAAGGATGGGAAGAGATGACAGAGAAGCTTGGCAGCAAGATCCAGATTGTGGGAGATGACCTTTTTGTTACAAACACAAAAAGGCTTAAAAAAGGAATTGAGCTGGGAGTTGCAAATTCAATATTAATAAAATTAAATCAGATAGGAACCCTATCAGAAACACTGGACGCAATTGAGATGGCTAAAACAGCAGGATATACAGCTGTAGTTTCACATCGTTCCGGTGAAACAGAAGATACTACAATTGCTGATATTGTTGTGGGTGTAAATGCTGGCCAGATTAAAACGGGGGCGCCTTCAAGGACAGACAGGGTATGTAAGTATAATCAGCTACTGAGGATTGAAGAAGACCTTGGTGATGAAGCAGAGTATCGTGGATTGAATTCATTTTACAATTTAAGAAAATAAAAATAATAGATTTAATAATAGATCTTAGTAATAGATTTTATTGATTAAAATATTGAAGAAATTAAAGGAAAGTGGCCTTAAGGTCTTGTGTTCTGGTTTCTTATTCTTTATCTTATTTTTTGCTTTTTTTGGATTGTAACCAGTTTTTGATTATTTATGTAGTTGTAATTTAAATATGAGATGTAGTATAGTATATTATATTATACGTTCTTTATGTTCTATTAAATTATTGTTCCCCAGGCTATTTTCAGAAAATTATGTTCTGAAAATTATATTCTGGAGGATTGAATGTTTTTTTGAAATAAGTAATAAAATAGATGATAGGTTATTTATATGTAGCTTTACATGTAATATAACTTATTTTTAATCAGGGAATCCAGTTAAAATCTGGAGCGGTCCCGCCACTGTAACAGGGTGTGTGTTCTCTAATCAGGCCACTGGTAAGATTACCGGGAAGGCAGAGAACAAAGTCCCTGAAGCCAGGATACCTGTATTAACTTTTGAAATTGTCTCTCTTCGGTAGAAAGAGGGAGATTTTTTATTTTAATAAGAAAACTCCCGTCTGAAGAGGCAGGGAGTTTTTTTTATAAATTTATAAAAAAATTAAGCGAGAAAGAGAAAAATAAAAAAAAGAAAAAAGAAAGGAAGGAAGGAAAAGAAAATGACATCGGTATCTATAGGGTTAAGAAAAATCATGCAGGCTTTGATGGTAATTATGGTTATATTGCTTGCACTGGTCCTGGTCCCGGTGCTTACTACAGGGTGTAAAGCCGGAGTAGAGGGGGTAACACAGGAAAACTCACGGGTAGTGATGGATGCAGATGGTAATATAATTGAGCTTGATTCACCTGCAGAAAGAATTGTTGTAATTGCACCGAGCGCACTTGAGATAATTGCCGGTCTTGATGCAATGGACAGGGTAGTTGAAGTCGATAGCTTCAGTGTAGAGTCAGGCGACCCTCTGGCTAAAGGATTTGAAGGCGTTGGTGATTCTTATGGATTAAACATTGAAAAAATTGCCGGGTTAAAACCTGATTTATTAATTTCATTAACAGGAGGTTCGGAGGAAGATTATCAGAAAATCAGTGAGCTTGGAATTGAAGTTTACAGGGTAATCAATATAAACGGTATAGAGGGCATTTATGATGAAATAAAAAATATAAGTAAGCTAATAGGACTTGAAGATAGAGGTGAAAAACTTGTAAATGAACTAAAAGAAGAAGTCGAAAAAATATATAGTAAAGTTAAAGACCTTGATGATGCAGATAAGCCCGGAGTTTTTTATGAGATGTGGAATGACCCTCTGATGAGTGCAGGAATAGATACTTTTATCAGTGATTTAATTGAAAAATCAGGTGGAATTAATATACTGGCGGAAGACAATTTAACTGGCTGGCCGGAATACAGCGTCGAAACTCTAATAGAAAGAAATCCGGATATTATAATTGCTCCTTTAAGTCTTGCGCCGGATCCCTCTGTAATAATAAATGACCCGAGGTTTTCAAGCATAACTGCCGTAATTGAGGGAAAGGTTTATACTGTTCCGGATAATCCTGTCTCCCGTCCGAGCCAGAATTCAATTAAAGCACTCCAGATGTTTTCAAAAGCAATTCACCCTGAAATTTTCGGAGAGTTTGAGATAATAGAATAGTAACTAAATTCCTAAAGATATTCCGGGTTTATGAAAATACTCTGAGGATGTTATTATATTATAATTATATATAATGGTAAAAGCATAAGATGGGGACAGGAAAGAGAACATTAAAATGTGTAATTTTATTGCTGGCAATTCTTATTTTGCTGGTAATAATTGCCGCTTCGGTGGGTGCTGCAAAGATCAGCCTGAAGGAAACAGCTCTTATAATGTTAAGTTTTGTGCCGGGATTTAATAATCTTGTGGATAGTGCTTCTATTGATAGTCAGAATTTTGTTATTATTTCACAGATAAGACTCCCCCGGATAGCTCTCTCTATATTTGTGGGAATAGCGCTTGCAAGTGCCGGAGTTATTTTTCAGGGATTATTCAGAAACCCGATGGCTGACCCCTATGTAATTGGTGTTTCAGCAGGTGCTGCATTTGGAGCCACTATAGGCCTTTTGTTTGTTAAAAATTCAGGTCCGGCTGGTATTTCTATTACTGCCCTGTTTGCATTATGCGGTGCTCTTGCAACCACTTTTCTGGTTTATAATATTGCTAAAATAAGGGGAAAAATATCGGTTGTTACCCTGCTTCTGGCAGGAATTGCGCTCAGTGCTATGTTAAGCGCGATGACCTCCTTCATTATGATTTTTAGAGTTCATGATATGGCAAAAGTGGTATTCTGGGTTATGGGAGGTCTGACTTCAGCTTCATGGGCTAAATTTAATATACTGGCGCCTGTTGTTATAATTCTGGTTGTTGTCTCCGGTTTTTTTATGAGGGACTTAAATGTTCTCTCTCTCGGAGACGAAAGAGCGGCTCAGTTAGGGGTAGAAACTGAAAGGGTTAAAAAAATATTGCTTGTAATGGCATCTCTTATTGCGGCGGTTGCTGTATCAATGAGCGGGATTATTGGGTTTGTAGGACTTATAACACCGCATATTTTAAGACTCATTGTTGGTCCTGATCACAGGATTCTTTACCCGGCGTCTGCTGTCGCAGGCGGGATAGTCCTTCTTGTATCAGATACCATGGCAAGAACAGTTCTTATGCCCAGAGAAATTCCTGTGGGGATTATAACTTCTATCATAGGCGTTCCGTTTTTTCTTTATTTGCTGGTGAAGTCGAAAAGAGAAGCTTTTTAGATTTAATTTAAATACCTTAGATTACATGAGATAAAAAGTTATATGGGATTAAAATTATACAAGATGGGAACGTTTATAAGGTTTATAAGATGAAAATAAAAGGAATACAGGATGAAAGAAAAAAAAGATAAAAACATCCTGTCTGTCAGGAATTTAAGCTTTTCATATAACAGCAGGAAAGTGCTGGAAAATATAAACTTTGATGTCAAAGAGGGAGAGGTTGTGTCGATACTCGGACCGAATGGTGTTGGAAAAAGCACTCTTGTAAATCTTATAAGTGGTGTGCTTGAAGGATATGAAGGGGTGATTGAGATTGAAGGAAAGGATATCAGAAAATTAAGTTCTGAAGATATTGCAAAACTGGCTGGCGTTGTGCCCCAGAGCACATATCCGGCTTTTGACTTTACTGTTCACGAAATAGTCATGATGGGAAGACATACTTATACCTCAAGATTTAAGGCTGAAGGGAAAGAAGACTTTGATATAGTTAATGAAGCTATGGAAAAAACAAAGATATTGCAGCTTTCAAAGAGGAGGTTCTCGGAACTTTCAGGTGGAGAAAAGCAAAGGGTTATAGTTGCACAGGTGCTTGCACAGAACAGTCCGGTACTGCTTCTCGATGAACCTACATCTCATCTTGATATAAACTTCCAGATCGAATTTATGAATCTATTTCTAAGCCTGAATAAAAATGAAAATAAGACAATTATAGGAATTTTTCATGATATTAATCTTGCCATACAGAACAGTGAAAAAATAATTCTTCTAAAAGAGGGTAGAGTTTTTAACTCTGGAAGAGTAGAGGAAGTAATAACAAGAAGCAGTATAAAAAGTGTTTTTGGAAGTGATGTTTTTGTAGGTAGAAATCCTGTAACAAGGAAGCTCTATGTCAGCCCTATTTTTAGCCCGGCTAATAGTGATAATATGGGAAATCTTTATCCTCCGTTAAAAAAATCTTTAAAGGTTCATGTAATAGGTGGAGGGGGTGCAGCATCGCCAGTAATTAATTTGCTGCACAGCAGGGGCTATAATGTATCGTGTGGAGTGATAAATACCCTTGATACTGATATTGAAACTGCTGGTATGCTGGGCATTCCTTATGTAGCAGAAGCTCCATTTTCTCCGATAAGTTTAAATTCACAGGAAAAAAATCTCCAGTTTATAAAATCTTCAGATGTGGTAGTTCTTCCTGGAGTGGAGTTTGGGCCTGGTAATTTTTCAAATCTGGAATCTGTAATGGAAGCAGTCAGGATGAATAAAAAGGTAATAGTAATAGATGAAAAAGAAATTGGTCTGAGAGATCATACGGGTGGTAAAGCAGTAGAACTTTACAGGAAAGTAATAGAAAACGGCGCAGTAGTTGTAAAATCAGAAGATGAAATATTAAATTACCTGTGATTGTTTAATAAAATTTCCTGACAGGTCTATAATTAAACACAGACTATAATAAAAAATAATGTAGACTGTTAATTAATAAAATTTATGCTGTCAGAGATCTTAATTAAAATGTGTTAAATAAATTGAAAATTAGATTTGAATTAAAATAAACTTAAAAAAAGTTAAAGTGAGGTTTTTTAATAAAATGAATGAATTTTCTAACTCAGCTTCAGAGAAAAAGGCTAAAAAGGGTTTAATACTGGTAAATACCGGTAATGGTAAGGGTAAAACCACAGCAGCAATGGGCCTTGCCCTGAGAGCAGCCGGAAATAACATGAGAGTTCTGATCTTGCAATTTATAAAAGGTTCCTGGAAATCAGGCGAGGTTAAAATTATGGAAAAATTAAAGCCTCTTATTGAGATAGAGCAACTGGGTACAGGATTTATAAAGTTTGTAGATGGAAAACCTTCGATATCAGAAGAAGACAGGATGAACGCAGAAAAATCCTTTAAATATGCAAGTGATAAGATTAAATG
>JAQVHC010000131.1 GCA_028696435.1 Actinomycetota bacterium
GAGTGCCTGATTCCTTTTCTTCTATGGCAAATACTACATCATTATTAGAGCTCTGAATAAACTCAAACCATTTGAGTTCCCTCTTTATATCATAATCCCGGAAATTGCTGCTGAGATACATATTAATGGAAGGGTCTTTTAACCACATGAGGGATTTTTCCAGGTCCTTTTTTTCCAGGACTCTTAAATTTATTTTTTTACCTGGTATTTTCTGGATATGTAGATTGTTTAAAAATTTTTTTTCAGCCAAAATCGCCTTCTACTTTCTATTCTCTATTTATTCTCCATCTTTTTATCGATTTTACAAATAAAGTCAATCCTTCAATTGAAATTATTTGTTTCCATATGTTTTAATATAGTTTTTCTTGTTGTTTACCACCCCGGCTACAATAAAAAAGTATTATCTGTATCACAAAATAGTGTTTTATTTATGGAAAAAAGGAAATAAAAGAACATGTTTACAGACAGTAAAAAAATTAAAAAATTTCTGGTTTTTTTTAACATAAAATTTACTGTGACGGTTTAATTAGATTTTTATTGTCCTGGATATATTTCTATCTTATTATTATTATTATACTATTACAATACTATACTATAAAGCCTGTAAGATTAGAAAAATCTGGATGGCAAGAAAATATTAATTCTGATATATTAAATTTTAGTACATTAAAACACACAAAAGCGGAGGTAAAGATGGATAAGTGGGAATGTCAGATCTGTGGGTATATTTACGATCCCGGGGAAGGTGATCTCAATAGTGATATAATGCCCGGTACGAAATTTGGAGATCTACCGGATGATTGGGTTTGCCCTGAATGCGGAGCATTAAAAGATGAATTTGAAGTATATGAAGAATAACACTTAATGATGCTATTTATTTTAATTAGTTGCACTAATTGTAGTAACTTATAGCGGACTATACTGTGACCGGGTAGCTAAATATGTACTTTGATGGCAGAAACGGGGCAGCAGTCAAGACATAATTCACATAAGATACATTTATCTTTATTGAATTTTAATTTGTGGCTTTTATCGTCAAGAACCAGTGCCTGTGTGATGCATATCGATGTGCATAGACCGCAGTCTACACACTGGTTCTTGTCTGTTATTATATCCTTTGCTGCTTCCTGAACAGTGACACCGGTCTGACTGAGATATTTAACTGCTCCGTCAATTTGAGCTTTGTCTCCCTTTAATTCAATAAGCATTTTCCCTTCCATATTTGGTGTTATTTCAGCTCTGAGTATATTAAACTCCAGGTTAAATTCTTTTACCAGTCTATAGGTAATCGGCTTTGTTACAATATTTTCCGGGAAACTCAGCACAAGTTTTCTTTTTATCATTGGAGTTCCTCCCTGCTCAATATATCAAGATTAATATATGGCTCTTCAAGGGGTAGTGGAGCAACAAAATTAGTTAGATAAAATTTCCCATTCTTAATTTCATCTTTTAAAACATTAGAAATTTCCAGGGCCTTGAAGTAGCTGGAAATTGAACCAGTCTGGACAGACTTTCCGTTAATGGTTACTTTCCCGCTTCTGAGCTGTCCATAATTTACTTTTCCACAGGATGGCCTGTTTCTCCTTTTAACCGAATAGTCAATAATTTCTGTGTAAATATCTTCATCCTTAACTCTAAGGAATTCTACCATCTCTTCATCAATTACCGGAATTGGAATACCTATCCCTATAAAGATGGAAACTCCATAACCCTGGAATATACATGCTCTTAAATATTCAGTGCTCATCTCTTTGAGGTTGCCTATAACAGCAATAGTTCCGGCACTGCCACATGGTGTACCATTGGCAAGTCGCTCCCGACCGGGATTATGCTGCGTACCATACCATGAGATATACCCCTGGCTTCCTGCAAGAAATATTCTTGTACCCATTCCTATAGTTCTGTAATATGGATCATTTAAAAGAGGGCTAAGCTGACCGGCACTGGAATAGGTGACATTGCCAAAGTTAGGCAATAACTTTCCCATGTAAGTATATATAGTTTTGCCGGAGGAGTTGGTTGCTGCATAGTAATTCTGATAACAATTTCTTGGATTAAAAAGAAATGCCTGATTTATTGTATCCTTTGTTATATACGTCTCTATCTCTTTTCTCGGGTAACAATCAGTACCGTATCCAATTGCCCTTAACTTTACCGGTTTCCCTGAAATCAGGTCTTCTATTACATGGGCGCCTCCATATTTCATTCCTTCGGTTTCCGAAAGTTCAGCAGCACCAATGTAGGCGTCCACAGCTGCCAATCCGGCATAAGCAGGAACATCATTGAGCCATACTTTCGTCATTTTTATTGGGGGGTCAGGATGACCAAAATTTAAAAATGCCCCTGAAGAACACATAGGACCAAAGGTTGCAGTTGTAACAACATCTACTTCTTTTGCTGTTCTCTTTACTCCCTTTTCTGCTACATATTCAATTATTTCTTCAGCGTTGAGAACTACAACACTGCCACTTTTTATTTTTTCATTTATTTCTTCAATGGTCTTTCCCATAATAAATTAACCTCTGATTCTGGTTTAGTAAAATATAATACATTAATATTTATTTTTTTCCAATAACTGCACTGTCCTTAATAGATTTTTGTTAATCCGTGTAATATAATTTTTTTCAAAAGTTGTTTAATTTACAGAATTAAACAGGGTGTTAATGGTAGAATTTACAGAAAAATAATTTACAGGATCAAATGTGATAAAAAATGATAAGCAATGGTTATGTAAATATTAAAAGGGTGTTTGCTGATAAGCTCGATACAGATAGAAGCATATACAGGAGTGATATAAAGTTTGATGAAAAATATAACTGGAGAATTGTATATAAATACAGCGATATGTTTATTAGCTGTGATAAAGATATAAGCTTTAAACTGGAGAAACTGGTAAGGGAAGTGTATGATGTACTGGAGTCATTTATCATAGAAGAGAAATCTTTCAAGAGCAGTCTTTCGCCGATAAAAATAAGAGAAGAATTTCCCCCCTTAATAAAAAAAATGTGTCAGAAGGCGGATATTTTTAATGTAGGTCCAATGGCTTCGGTTGCCGGTGCTGTATGTGATTATATTGCTGCTGGAGTGGATAAATATTGCCATCGGCTGATTATAGAGAATGGTGGCGATGTCTTTATAAAAAGTAATAAAGATATAAATGTCGGGGTGTTTCTAAAGAATGAAAATTTTAAAAACAAAATATATCTAAAAATAAAAGCAAAGCAAACCCCATGTGGTATATGCTCATCATCCGGTATT
>JAQVHC010000132.1 GCA_028696435.1 Actinomycetota bacterium
ATTAAAAGTTGCAATGAGAGATCTTGAGATTAGGGGAGCTGGAAATTTTTTAGGGCGGGAACAGCATGGTTACCTTAAAGCAGTTGGGTATCACTTGTATGTTCAACTTCTTAAAGAAGCAATTAACGAACTAAAAGAAGATAGTAAAAGTAGCGATGAACTTCCAGAATTTCCTCTCTCGGGTTACATTCCATCTTATTATATTAGAGACGACGGAGAGAGGCTCTCTGCGTATCAAGAGCTTGTGAGTATAAGAGATTTAGATGAACTAAAAAAAATTATAGAAGAATATAGCGATAAATACGGAAAACCTCCTGATGAGCTTAGAAAGTTTTACAGTAATCTTGAATTACGATTAATTGCATACAATAAAGGCTTAAATGCTGTTAAATATGACGAAGGATTAATATTCTTTAATTTTGATAACAAGAAACTTAATGTCAAGGTGGAAAATATTTCAAAGCTTGTAAAAAATTTTGGAAATAAAATTCGTTTTAAACCTGATGCTATAATATTAAGAAAAGAAGAGCTTGAATTTGATGAAGCTGTAAGAGGAGTTATGGAATGTCTGTAGAGTATTATTGGATAAAGGAAAATGTTCTTGCAATTGGACCATACCCAAATTTAAAGGATTTAGTTGATATAACTAAGTTGGGCTTTAAGGCAGTAATTAATTTAACTGAAGATTCAGCTAATAATGAGTTTATCGAAAATTATTTTCTCTCCCTTGTATGGATTCCTATTCCTGATTTTGGTGTACCTTCTTCTACTGACTTATTAACTTTTGTCCGTCATATGAGCTTTTTTGAAAGAGTTGGAGTTCCAGTATTTATGCACTGCCATGCTGGGAGAGGAAGAAGTGGTACACTCTCTGCTATTTATTTAATGATGAATGGATTAACTGCCGAAGAAGCAATTGATGAAGTAAGGAAAATAAGAGAAGGAACCATAGAAACTGATTTGCAGGAAAGATTTATATACTTTTCAGGAGAACTTCTTCCGGCACTTACTGATAAAAAAGACCAAGCCTTTTTTAATGCTAAAAGGATAGTTGAAATACTTCGGAAAAAATGTCCATGGGATATGTCTCAAACCCATGAGACTTTGATAAAATCTCTACTTGATGAAGCATATGAAGTTGTTGAAGCGATAAGAAAAAAAGATAATCAGGAGCTTAAAGAGGAACTTGGAGATCTCTTAATTCAACCATTTATTCAGGCACAAATCGAGGAGGAGAATGGTAACTTTGCAATATATGATTCGATTGAAATAATGATTGATAAACTCATAAGAAGACATCCTCATGTTTTTGGAGATAAAGTTGTTAATACTCCAAGCGCAGTTATGAACCAGTGGACACAGATAAAAATGATTGAAAACAATAACAAACAAGATACATTAATAAACGAAATAATAGAGATTTCGGAAGAAGCTTCATCTTACGGCTTTGATTGGGATAATTCTTATGATATTTTTAAAAAATTTGAGGAAGAATTATTAGAAATTGGTAATGCTATAAAAAGATCAAACCTCAGAGAAATTGAAGAAGAGCTTGGAGATGCATTCTTTGCACTTTTTAATATTGCAAGATTTTTAAAGATTGATCCAGTGAAATCTATTGAAAGAGGCAGAAGAAAGTTTGAACAACGTTTTAGACTTGTTCAAAAGATGCTTAAGAAAGATGGCAAAAACCCTAAGGATTTGTCACAAGAAGAACTTGATTATTACTGGAAAAGTGCAAAAAACAAAATTGAAGGGAGTTAAAATAATATGAATCCATTGATTGTTAGCACCTATCCACCAAGAAAGTGTGGAATTGCAACATTTACTTCTGATCTATTCGAGGGCATGAAAAGTGTTTCCGTGAAACCATTGATTTTAGCCATGATTAGAGACAAGGAAGAGGGTGAATACACTGAAGAAGTAATCTTAAAAGTACGGGAAGAGGAGTTAGATGATTATATTAATGCTGCAGAAGCAATAAACAATTCATCAATTGATATTGTAAACATTCAACATGAATTTGGAATCTTTGGAGGAGAGTATGGTTCTTATATTTTAGAGTTTGCAAAAAGACTTGAAAAACCCATAGTTACAACGCTTCATACAGTGTTATCCAAGCCCGATTCAAAACAAGTAGAAATTATGAGAGAACTCACAAAACTCAGTAAAAAAACAATTGTTATGACAAAAGCAGCAATAGATATACTTTATTCAAGTTATGGAGTTAGAAAAGAAAGAATTACAGTTATTAATCATGGAGTTCCAAAGCTATCAATTTATAAAAGGCCATATTTAAAGAGAATATATGGCTATAAAGGGAAAAGAATAATTTGTACCTTTGGCCTTATTAGCGAGGGTAAGGGACTTGAATATGCAATATCAGGATTTGCAAAAGTAGCTCCAATGTATCCAGATACAATATATATCATAATGGGAGAAACCCATCCAGTCGTTAAAAAACATTATGGAGAAGTGTATAGGGAAAAACTTTCGAACCTAATTCACAGTCTTAGTCTTGATGATAGGGTATTTTTGATTAATAGATTCTTAGATCAAGAGGAACTAATGAATTATCTTGAGATGACTGATATATTTATAACTCCTTATATTGGCTATGAGCAAATATCAAGCGGAGCTTTAACATTTGCAGTTGGAGCTGGAAAAGCAATAATTTCTACCCCTTATATATATGCAGTAGACCTCCTTAGCAATAATAATGGAGTTTTATGTAAGTTCAGGGACGATGCTTCTATTGCTGAAGCTTTAGACTACATTTTATCATCTTACGATAGACAAAGAGAATTTGAAAGAAGGACAAGAGCAATTGGAGAAACAATGCAATGGGATAATATTGCAAAGCAATATTTGAATTTATTTGATGAGATATTTGAAAATGATAAACAAAATAAAATTTGACCATTTATTTAGGCTTACTGACTCAACTGGAATATTTCAACATGCTTCTTTTGGCTTACCAGATTACTCTAAGGGCTACACAACTGATGATAACTCGAGAGCTTTGTTTGTCGCATTAAACTTATTTAAATTAACTCATGATCCAAGATTTCTAAATATTTCAGAAACTTACCTTTCTTTTCTTAAGTATACTCAGAGAGATGACGGATGGTGGCATAATTATGTTGGTTATAACAAAAACTATTTAGACGAAAAAAGTTCAGAAGATGCATTCGGTAGAGCATTTATGTGTA
>JAQVHC010000027.1 GCA_028696435.1 Actinomycetota bacterium
TAATTCCAGACTTTAAAAATTTAACTTCCGATGAAATCTCTGACTATATACCTAAGTCAATCATTCTAGCCAGTCTGCTCCTTCTTGGTTTATACTGCCTCAAGGCAATTACTATTGTTATTCCTGCGGTACTGCTATATATAATTGCAGGTATTATATTTCCACCGATCCCTGCAATTGCAGTTACATTGATCTGTCTTGTAATAGAGTTAACAATTGGATATTACGTTGGTAGATATCTAGGTCAGGAGAGGGTCATAAAATTAGTGGATAAGAACAATCACCTGAATAAAATCATCAGATATATTCAGAATAAGAGCTTAACCAGTTGCTTTATCGTAAGCTTTGTGCCGGGTTTCCCGATAGATTTAACAAGCATGCTGTTTGGTGCTTCAAATACAAAATATTTCCAGTTTTTAACAGGTTCTCTTCTGGGGCTGACACCCACAATGATTCCTATTGTCCTGATCGGTAATTCAATAACAGACCCCCTGTCAAAAGAATTTCTAATCCCCTTTTCTATCTGTGTTGCAATATCCTTATCGTCTTTGCTCTTTTATCGTATATGGTTAAAAGGCCGTAGAGTACAAAACCACAAAAAAGAAACCTCAAGTAAGCAGCACTCTGTAAAAGCAAAATAAACCAGGCATTTCGCGCAAGCAATGCTGTGTACCGGACTATAATTTAAAAAAATATTAAAATCCAGTTCTCTTCTATTTTTTTAAGATCAATAAAATTAAGCCTCCTCTAATTAAGCTCCCTTCTAAATTTTTAAATAACAGATTAAAAATAATCTTGACTTTTTGCAAAAATAGAAGTATACATGAAGAGCAATATTTCACTTTAAGTGAAATTAATTTTTACTATTAAATATAAAATATTTTTGCATTTTTATAAAATTTAAGTTATAATTAAAATCAAAAATATGTTATACAAAGAGCTGTCATTATAGCAGCAGCAAAGTAGATTTAATTTAAGACATATAAAGGTATATAATATGTATAAACAATAAAAAATTTATACTGGTTTAAAATATTTACATATACATTAAAAAATAAAAGATAGGAGTTGAAAAACTTAATGGCAAAAGAACAAATAGATGAAAAAGATAAAATAAAAATACCTGAAGAGCTTCCTCTTCTTTCACTAAAGAATAGTGTTGTATTTCCTTTTCTTACAACGCCTCTGATTGTTGGAAGAAAAAAGTCGCTGGAAGCAGTCAGGAATGCATCGAAAGAACATAATCTTATAGTTGTAGCAGCACAAAAAGAAGAAAATAAAGAAGAAGTAAGCGAAGAAGACATATATAGTGTTGGAACCGTATGTGCAATAAAACAGGTGTCTAATATTTCAGAAAATGAGATTAAGTGCATTGTAGAAGGCATATCACGTGTAAAAATAAAAAATTTTACACAAACAGAACCTTATTTTAGAGTAGCTGTTGAATTAATGAAAGAAACACCGCTTGTTGAGGACGAAGAAACACGAAATCTCACTACTACATTAAGAATGCAGGTAGAAAAATTTATTAAGCTTGGTATTCCGCTTCCGACTGCATTTGTAGTGGCAGCAACCAATATCTCTGACACTGAAATTCAGGCTGATTTATTTGCTTCATATTTATTATCAGATACAAAGCAAAAACAAAAAATACTTGAGGAAAGTAACCTTAAAAAAAGGTTAAAAAAATTAACAGAATTTCTGGGCGAGGAACTTAAAAGATTTGAGGTTCAATCCCAGATTAGAGACAAAGTTCAAAAGGAAGTTGGCAAAACTCAAAGGGAATATTATTTGCGTCAGCAATTAAAAGCTATTAAAAATGAGCTGGGTGAGTTTGATGAATCTGTTGCTCTTACCAAAGAACTGGAGAAAAAACTGCAGAAGAAAAAAATGCCTAAAGATGTAAAGGAAAAGGTTCTAAAAGAAATACAAAGACTTGAAACCATTCCCAGCATGTCTCCTGAGTATTCTTATGTTAGAACTTATATCGAATGGATGCTTGATGTCCCATGGTCTGAAAAAACAAAAGATGTCCTCGATTTAAAAAAGGCAAAGAAAATTTTAGATAGCGACCATTATGACCTGGAAAAAGTTAAAACCCATATACTGGATTATCTGGCCGTAAGAAAATTAAAAGGTGAAACAACAAAAGGCCCGATATTATGTTTTGTCGGTCCTCCCGGTGTGGGTAAAACTTCTCTCGGCCAATCTATAGCCAAAGCACTTGGAAGAAAATTTATAAGGATGTCAATTGGTGGTATAAGGGATGAAGCTGAAATCAGGGGACACAGAAGAACATACGTTGGAGCACTCCCTGGTAGAATTATCCAGGGACTAACACAGGTGGGTACAAATAACCCGGTATTTATGCTGGATGAAATTGATAAAGTTGGAATGGATTACAGAGGTGACCCGTCATCTGCCCTTCTGGAAGTGCTTGATCCTGAACAGAATAATTCATTTAGAGATCATTATCTGGAAGTGCCTTTTGATCTTTCAAATGTTATGTTCATAACTACAGCTAACATACTGGACACTATTCATCCTGCACTCAGAGACAGGATGGAGATTATTGAAATACCCGGTTACAGTTCTGAAGAGAAGGTTCATATAGCTAAAAATTTTCTGATTCCAAAGCAGTTAAAAGAACAGGGAATAGAAAAATATAATATTAAATTTGATGATGAAGCTATTCTTACAATAATTGAAGAGTATACAAGGGAAGCTGGAGTCAGGAATCTTGAGCGTGAAATAGCAAATATCTGTAAGAAAATTGCAAGAGAAATAGTCGAAGGTAAAAAGCATCCAGAAGTTGTAACTGCTGATATAGTAAGAAAATTCCTGGGTGTTCCAAAAATTTTACCGAGCGAGATAGAAGACAAGAACACGGTGGGAGTTGCAACTGGTCTTGCCTATACTCCTGTCGGTGGAGATATATTGCTCATTGAGTCCACATATTATAAAGGAAATGGCAATTTAATACTTACAGGTAAACTGGGAGATGTAATGCAGGAATCTGCAAAAGCAGCAATAAGTTACATACGCTCAAAAGCAAAGGATTTCGGGATAGACGAAGATCTATTTGAGAAATCTGATATACATATACATGTTCCTGCAGGAGCAATACCCAAGGACGGACCGTCAGCTGGTGTAGCTATAACTACCTCACTGGTTTCAGCATTCACAGGAATACCAGTTTTGAGAAAAGTAGGCATGACAGGAGAAATAACTCTGAGAGGAAGAGTACTCCCGATCGGAGGACTAAAAGAAAAACTTCTGGCAGCAAAAAGAGCAGGTCTTGAAAAAGTTGTATTACCTGAAAAAAACAGACAGGACCTTGAGGAAGTCCCTGAAAATATACTCAAGGGTTTAAAGCTTGAATTTGTAGAAACCATAGATGAGGTTTTAAAGCACGCCCTTGAAAGGAGTCCTCTAAAAAGTACTGAAGCAGATGAAAAAACTAAAAAACCTGAAAGTAAAAAACCTGTGGCGGAGCAGCCTGTTACAGAGAAGACTGTTGCAGAGCAGCCTGTAATGGAACAGCCATCAGGATTTGATTCAACTATATCTGCAGAGTAAGGTCAAAAACAAATTCTAACAGCAGGCCTGCACAAGCAGCAGGTCTGCTAGAATTAAAGCTAATAATAACCCGATGCAGGTTATTCATAATAACCCTCCAGAGAATATTATTGTAACTATTCTGAGGAGGGTTATTAAATAATAGTGGTGTTTATATTCAAAAATTAGCAGCGGTATTTAATCAAAAATAGCGCTGCTAGTTTTTTAAATCAGTGTCTAATGCTTAAAATGTCTTTTTCCAGTAAATACCATTGGAATTTTATTTCTATTGCAGCTTGCTATAACTTCATTATCTCTTATAGAGCCACCGGGTTGTATAATTGCTTTTATTCCACTTCTAGCAGCAAGCTCAGCTACATCTTCAAATGGGAAAAATGCATCAGAGGCCATAACCGAGCCATTACACCTTCCATCTGATTTTTTAATTGCTATTTCTGCTGAATCAATCCTGCTCATCTGGCCTGCCCCTATTCCAACTGTTTTGCCGCCTATAGCAAGCACTATTGCATTTGATTTAACATTTTTTACTATCTGCCAGCCAAAGAGTAAGTCATCCCACTGGCTGCTAGACGGTGCTACTTCTGTAACTACTTTCATATCCTCTCTATTATCTATGCCTTCATCAAGATCCTGAAGTAAGATTCCGCCGTCGACACTTTTAATATCTATATTTCGTGTTTTAAAGTTTTCCTGGTTTAATTTCTTTAAATAATCATCCAGTTTAAAATCTATTCTAAGAATTCTTAGATTTTGTTTTTGTGAAAGCATTTTAAGAGCTTCTTCATCAAAATCCGGCGCAATAACAACTTCTACATATTTATCAAGCATAAATTTTGCTGCTTCTGTTGTCCATTTCATATTGCTTGCAATAACGCTGCCAAAAGCTGAAACAGGGTCGCACTCATATGCTTTTTTATATGCTTCTTCAATAGTGTTACCTATAGCAGCCCCGCATGGATTATTATGTTTTATCACCGCAACGCAGGGGACAGAAAATTCCTTCACAATATTGAAAGCTGCATTACCATCCAGAATATTATTATAGGACAGCTCTTTACCCTGAAATTGTCGGGCGCCAGTAAAATTTTCACTGCTGCTATCTATGTATTTATAATATGAAGCTTTTTGATGTGGATTCTCACCGTATCTAAGATTTTGAATTTTTATAAGATCGAATTTGAGATTATCCTTAAAATCACCATTCTCACTTCTAAATTTATCTCCAGCTTCTTTATCGCCGGTTTCTCCAGCCCCGGTTACTCCAGCAGAAGTCCCACATTCAACATTTAAGTAATCCCTTACCGATATATCTGAATCGCCAAAATCCTGTATTTTATTTTTAAGGTAATTAAAAATAACACTATCATATTCACAGGTATGCTGAAAAGCCTTAACAGCCAGTCTAAAAAGTGTACCCCTGCTTAAATAACCATTATTCTCTTTAAGTTCTTCCTCTATCTTCTTATAATCTTCAGGATCAACAACTACTGCCACCCCTTTATTATTCTTCGCAGCACTTCTAATCATAGTTGGTCCACCAATATCAATATTTTCTATAGCTTCCTCCAGAGTGACATCACTTTTTGATATAGTCTCTTTAAAAGGATATAAATTTACTACTACCATATCTATTAATTTTATTCCAGCGGCAGCAATTTCACTCATGTGCTTTTCATTACTCCTGTCAGCTAGTATTCCTCCATGGATATAAGGATGCAGTGTTTTTACCCTTCCGTTTAACATTTCAGGAAAACCGGTAAATTCCTCTACTTTTTTTACTTTTATTCCTTCTTCTTCAAGTTTCCTGAAAGTCCCGCCGGTTGAAATGATTTCTACATTCATAGCCTCGAGCGTCCTTGCAAAATCTACAATTCCTTCCTTGTTCGACACACTTATTAAAGCTCTTTTGATTTTTACTTTCATCTTTCTCCCCTATTTTTCGTTATTTTTATCTAAAATTCTTACTTTTCTCCCTTCTATTTTTAACCTGTCTTCACAAAAATACCTTACTGCCAGTGGATAAATTTTATGTTCTATTTTATGTATTTTTTCCTCCAGCCCTTCCAGACTTTCATCCTGGTCAATATCCAGCGCCTTCTGGAGTATTATTGGCCCACTATCAAGGCCTTCATCTGCAAAATGTACTGTAACTCCAGTTACTTTTACACCATAATCAAAAGCATCCTTAATGCCGTGAGCACCTTTAAACGAAGGGAGAAGTGAAGGATGAATATTTAGAATCCTGTTTTTAAACCTGGATACAAATTCGGGACTCAGCACAAACATATAGCCAGCCAGTACCACCAGGTCTACCTTTTCTTTCTCCAGGAGCTCTATAATTTTACTGTCATACTCCTCTCTTGTGCTGTATTCCGAAGGGTCCATAAAAACTGCTTTGATTTTATTTTCCTCTGCTCTTTTGAGAGCATATGCATCTTTATTATTTGAAAATACAAGAACAATATCGCCATTAAGGTCATCGGTTTTATTATAATCAATAAGTGCCTGAAGATTTGAACCAAAACCAGAAGCAAATACTGCTATTTTTTTTCTCATATGTAACCCGACTTTCTTTATTATTAACCTTTCTTTACTTAACCCTTCTTTATTATTACTTTTCCGCTTCCTGAAGTTATGGTCCCGATATTATAAATATTATGAATATTATCATCTATTCTTGTTGCGATTTTTTTGACCCTGCCAAGTTCATCAGGTGGAATAACCAAAACCATTCCTATGCCCATATTAAATACTCTGAACATTTCCTTTTTATCAATACTACCCAGCTCCTGAAAAAATTTAAAAACAGATGGTATTTCCCAGCTTCCTTCCTGTATTACAGCATCCATATTAGCAGGTATTACCCTGTTAATATTTTCATAAAACCCTCCACCTGTTATATGCGCAATCCCATGGATTTTAACTTTGCTTTCAACAATTTTATTTATTAACTTAGAATACAGGAGTGTAGGAGTTAAAAGTAAATTCCCCAGCGGAACACCACCACTCCAGTCATATATTTTATTTAAATCAAGATTCTTATCATCAATTAGTTTACGGACCAGGGAAAAGCCATTACTATGGATACCTGAAGATGGTATCCCTGCTACTATATCTCCTTCATTAACAAGCCCCGGGTTTATTATTTCTGATTTTTCTATAATGCCAACTGCAAAGCCAGCAATATCAATATCATCTTCTCCACTCATGCCGGGATGCTCGGCAATTTCACCACCAATAAGTACAGTATCGCAATAAAGACAGCTTTTTGATATAGACTCAATTATAACTTTTATTTTCTCCTCATTTACTTTACCACATGCTATATAATCGAGAAAAAAGAGAGGTTTTGCACCACAACAGATTATGTCATTTATGCACATCGCAACTGCATCCTGTCCTATACCCTGATAATGATTTAGTCTTTTTGCAAGCATTATTTTTGTTCCTACGCCATCAGTTGATGAAACAAGAACTGGAGTTTTATAATCCTTAAGGTCGGGTTGAAAAAGTCCTGAGTAAGATGACAGGTTGCTTAACACCCTGTCCGAAAATGTCGAGGCTATTGTCTTTTTAAGCTGGCCAAGGACATCAGAAGCTTTATCTATATTTACACCCGACGATTTGTAGGAATATTTTTTAACTCTTTTTTTATTATTCTCTTTTTTCTTATTATTCTCATCAGGCATTTGAAGATACTCTCTTTTCTTTATTAATTAAATGCTTATTGAATTCTGGATTATCAGAAACAGGAACAGGATACTCCCCATTAAAGCAGGCAAAGCAGAATTTTTCTTTCGATTCACCCACAGCTTTTATAAGGCCATCCATAGACAGATATCCCAGACTATCTACTTTTAGAAATTCCCTTATATTCTCCAGTGTTTTATGATTGGCAATAAATTCATTCCTTCTGGCCATGTCGACACCATAATAACACGGATAAAGCAGTGGTGGACAGGTGATTCTTAAATGCACTTCTCTGGCACCAACATCATATAACATTTTTACTATTTTTTTTGATGTTGTGCCTCTGATTATTGAATCATCGACAACTACCAGTCTTTTGCCACATATAATGTCTCTTAAAGGATTTAATTTAAGTTTAACGCTTATCTCTCTGGTTTTCTGCTCCGGCTGAATGAAAGTCCTCCCCACATATCTATTTTTAATAAAACCTTCTGCATATGGAATCTTTGACTCTTTAGAGTAACCAATAGCCGCAGGGGTACCTGAATCAGGAACAGAGATAACAATATCTGCATCAGCAGGGCATTCTTTTGCCAGTTCCTGACCCAGCCTGTGTCTTATTGCAAACATATTCTTACCATATATATAACTATCCGGTCTTGCAAAATAAATAAGCTCAAAAATACACATTGAAATTCTATCAACTGATAGCACCATCTGCGATCTTGCACCATCTTTATCAAGAATAATTATTTCGCCAGGGTCTATTTCTCTTACAAATTTTGCATCAACTATGTCCAGTGCACAGGTTTCTGAAGCTATCACATAATCACCATCAAGGTTGCCAAGCACAAGCGGCCTGAATCCATGTGGATCTCTTATTCCAAAAATTTTATCTCTGGTTAATATTAATATAGAATAACAACCTTTAATTTTGCTAACCATTTCTTTAATTGCATCCTCAATATTATCTTTTTCCGAACTTCCTATAAGCGATGCTATAACTTCTGTATCTGTAGTGGTATCAAATTTAACTCCTTTTCTTATCAGCTCATTTCTTATTTCATTTGTATTGGTTAGATTACCATTATTGGCTATTGCAAAGCTCTCATTTTTAAACATATGATAGAGCGGCTGTGAATTTTTCCAGATATTCATTCCAGTGGCAGAATATCGGGTATGTCCTATTCCAATGTGACCCTGGAGGGGAGCAATATTCTGCTCATTAAATACCCGGGAGACAAGGCCCAGGTCTTTAAATACAAGAATATTCTCACCGTCAGATACAGCTATACCGGCACTTTCCTGGCCTCTGTGTTGTAATGCCTGGAGACCGTAAAAAATTATTTTTGCTGCACTTTTACCCGGCGCATATATTCCAAATACACCGCATTTTTCATTAAGTTTTTCTTTTGATATTGTATTTACCATTTTTCCCCCGGCACTGTTACACTGTTATCTAATATCCTTTAGAATTTAGCAGTAACATTTATATAATTTAGCAGCAGTATTTATACAATTCTGGTAAAATCAGACATTCCCATCACACCACCTTCTAGCATTCTGGAACATCTTAATCCATGGAGAAACTTTTAAATCCTGCTTCCATCTCTCCGGCAACCACGCCCACTGCCATAATAAGAATGCCCTTTCAGGGTGGGGCATCATTGCAAGATGCCTGCCGTCCTCCGAGCATAACCCTGTAAACCCATATGGTGAACCGTTTGGGTTATAAGGATATTTAACAGCAGGCGCTCCATCATCGTCTACATAAATAACAGGAGCAAGGTTCTTTTCATATATTTCTGAAAGTATTTCCGGGTCCGGGCAGAATAAATGTCCTTCTCTGTGTGCTACCCACACACCAAGTATAGAGTCTTCCATGCCATCAAGCATAATAGAAGGACTTTTTAATATTTTAACTGACAACCAGCGTGACTCAAACCGCCCGGAGGGATTGCTTATAAATCCCGGTTGTCTGTCCTCTGGAATTCCTTTCCATGGCACCCAGCCAAGGAGAGTCATAAGCTGGCAGCCATTACAAACACCAAGAGAAAAAGTGTCCTTTCTTGCATAAAAGTCATCAAACATTTTTTTCAATTTCGTGCTGAATTTTATCATACCAGCCCACCCTTTAGCACTGCCAGGGACATCAGCATAAGAAGACCCTCCTACAAACACAGCCCCTTTAAATTTTTTAAGAGTTATACTGCCGTCAAGTAAATCTGTCATTGTCACATCCCAGGGCTTAAATCCTGCAGCAAAAAATGCTGAAGCCATTTCTCTGTCACCATTGCTTCCCTCCTCACGGATAATTGCAACTTCAGGTTTATTTGGCCTGTTTAATAATACTAATGGAGTGATAGCAGGCTTGAAGGAAATATTATATGAAAGTCCAGCTCTATTATGGTTCTGTTTTTGTTCATCTACCAGTTGTACATTCATCTGGCAGCGCTCGAGCCGATCACTTGTTGATTCCCACCAGTTTAAAAGTTCCGGTGTGCCAGTATCCAGTATTACTTTTTTGCCATTGCGGATTATAACCTGCTTTCTTTTACATGTATTGCCAAGAACAATAAATGGGATACTGGACCTATTAAGAATACCGGCAATTTTAGATTCATTTTGCGGTAAATATTCCAGAACAAGTCCGAGTTCCTCGGAGAACAAACATGGAATAATTGCATCTTCTTTAATTATTTCTTCTTCACCAGCAAGTTCTACTTCTATTCCACAGCTTCCTGATAATGCCATCTCAACCAGTGTGGTTATAAGCCCTCCGTCACTTCTATCATGCCCTGAAAGAATTAAATTTTTCTTTATCATTTCCTGTACTGCTTTAAATGCATTAACCAGAAGAACAGGATTTTCAACATCAGGAGATTCATCTCCTATCTGACCCAGCGCCTGTGCCAGTGCTGAACCTCCGAGGCGATTTTTGCCTTCCGCAAGGTCAATAAACAGCAGCCTGCTCGCACCCGGTTTCTTAATATCAGGTGTTATGACTCTGGTTATATCCTTCATTGAACTATAAGCAGAAATAACTACCTGCCCGGGAGCTTTTACAACTTCATCACCTGCAGAGGCTGCCATTGAAAGGCTGTCCTTACCACCATCTGCAGCAATGCCTATTTCCTTCATTAAATTACTTAAAGAAACCGCTGCCTTGTATAGATCAGCGCCTTCGCCCGGAAGTTTTGCAGCCCACATCCAGTTTACCGAACATTTTATATTCTCAAGGGCAGTTATAAGAGCCCATACCATATTGGTCAGTGCTTCTCCAACTGCCATACGGGCACCGGCTTCGGGATTAATCAGAGATTTAATTGGCTGTTCACCAATAGCAATAGCGGCACCTGTGAGACCGAAATGGCTCTGTGCCACAACAGCTACATCTGAAACAGGAAGCTGTAGTGGACCACAGCATTGCTGCCGGGCAATAAGTCCTGTTGCACTTCTATCGACTTTTCTTACCAGAAACCCTTTGGAACCAACCGAGGGTAATTTAAATATAAGTTCCAGAAATTCTTTTACTGATTTATCAGCCGGTAAATTAAGCGGCTCTAATTTTTTAGGGATGCTTTCAAGCTCAAATGTTTTACGGGGAATATTACTCAGGATTTCTTTAAGATTCAGATCAACCGGAGTACTGTTATTGTGGCTATCATGCACGGTAATTTTTCCATCACCGGTTATTTCGCCAAGAACTTCGCAGTTAACTTTTTCACGATTGCAGATTGCCTTAAATTCCTCCAGCCGCTCTGGTTTTATAAGAAAAGCATTGCGCTCCTGATATTCTGCACCCCATATTTCAAGAACTGACATAGTTTTATCACCAACCTGGATGTTTCTTATCTCAATTCTACCACCCGCAGGTTCAACAAGTTCGGTTAATACATTACACGGACCTCCTGCACCCTGGTCATGGATACTCATAATTGGATTGTTTTCACCCATTTCAATACAGGCCCTTATTACTCTATCCATTTTTTGCTCCATTCTGGCATCCCCACGCTGAACAGCATTAAAGTCAAGTTCTTCTATATTTCCTCCCTGAACCATGCTGGATGCAGCACCGCCTCCCATTCCTATGCGATATGCAGGACCACCAACCTGAACTATTATCATACCTTTTTGCGGAGCTTCTTTCTTTATGTGGCGGCTATCAATCTGTCCAATACCACCGGTAAACATTATCGGCTTTATCCATTCACGCCTCTCGCCATCAGGGAGTCTCAGTCCAAAAGTTCTTGTAAATCCCTGAATTACAGGCTCACCGAATTTATTCCCATAATCTGAAGCGCCGTTGCTTCCCTTTATCATAATTTCAAGAGGAGAGGCAAGATTTGAAGGATAAATAAATTTATTATTTTCTCCTGGTATTAAATAACCAGGAATATTTAGATTTCCAGTACAGTACCCTGCTGTACTCGCAATAACAAGCCCACCTCTTCCTGTAGCCTGAACATCACGAATCCTCCCTCCAATTCCTGTTTCAGCTCCGGGGAATGGAGCAACCCCACTCGGGAAATTATGTGTTTCAGCTGTAAATATGAAGTGATAGGTAACCTTACTTTTCCTAAATGGTGAACATTTTCCTGGCTGCTCCGGAATAATAGTCTGTATTTTAAAACCTTTTATGCCACTGGAGTTATCTCTAAACGCTATTATGCTATTTGATGGATTCGCTTTTAGTGGTGCTCTTATTATTTCCATCAGTGTCACAGGAACCTCTTTACCATCAATTATAAGTCTGCCCTTAAAAAACCAGTGGCGTGAGTGTTCGCTATTTGCCTGGCCGAGCTGGAAAAACTCAACATTAGTTGGATTTCTACCGATAACATTAACAAAGAGATTGTAGTAAAACTGTATGTCCCACTCATCCATACCCAGACCCATTTTCCTGTTAAAGCTTCTCAAAATATCTATCCCTTTATTTGAATCAGAGCTAAATTTCTCTTTGTTTTCTTTGTTTTCTTCCATCAGTGGTATTATAATTACATCTTCCGGCTTGATACCGGGCTCAAATGTCTGAAGAGGTTCAGAATATACACATTCCGTCATTCTATCGCAGTTTTTGTTTATAAAATCTGATAGGTCAACATCCTCAGGAACAATATATCTCCTTGAACGCTCAATACGGGTAATTTTTTTCAGACCGCAGGAGTGACAGATAGCAACCGCATTGGTTGAAAATGCAGTTTCAAAATTTAACCGGGGCCCTATTTCAACAATATTTTTATTCTCATTACCTAAAAAAGACCTGTCTCCAAATTTTTCTCTTTCGAATGTTTCAGCAAGCAACCATCGAAGTATTTCTAATTCAGATTTGCTGAGTGGTTCCGATACTTCAATGTAATAACAGTATTCAAAATCCTTATCGATATATCTATAAAACCGCTGGATCATTATTTTATATTCCTCATCTTTGCAACAAAATTTAAATTTCCTTAACTAAAAATACACTTACAAAATACCATTTGCTTTCATATTAACTAAATAAACTACCTGAATAAGCTATTATTATAGCTTTATATTTTCCAATCTTCCAATAATTTCTTCTACATACTTTAAATGATAGCTAACATCAAATAATCTCTCCAGATTATCCTTCCCGAGGCAGGATAATACCTTTTCTTCTGCGAACAAATTTTCCTTAAAACTACCTTCATTTTCCCATGCATCAAGAGCAGCTTTCTGAACAATAGTATATGCTTCTTCTCTTTTCATTCCTTTATTTATAAGTTCCAACAGCACTCTCTGAGAAAATATAATACCACCATATTTCATCAAATTTCTTTGCATATTTGATTCAATTACATTCATGTTCTCAATTACATATATTATTTTATCAAGCATATAATCAATCAGGATAAAGCTGTCCGGAATTATTATTCTTTCTGCAGAAGAATGTGATATATCTCTTTCATGCCATAATGCAATATTTTCAAGAGCTGTTACTGTATTTGACCTCAAGACCCTCGCCAGTCCACATATCCTCTCACAGATTATAGGATTTTTCTTATGTGGCATTGCAGAAGAACCTTTCTGCTCTTTCCCAAATGGCTCTTCAACTTCCCTGACATCTGTCCTGTGCAGATTTCTTATCTCAAGAGCTATTTTTTCAAGAGTAGCCCCGCAAATTGCCAGCGTTGATATTAACTGAGCATGCCTATCCCTCTGGAGAATCTGTGTGGATGCAGGAGAAGGCTTTAAATTAAGAGCATCACAAACTTTTTTTTCAACTTCAGGTGGTGTATTGGCATATGTACCAACAGCACCTGATATTTTTCCATATCTGATATTTTCCCTTGCCTGTTCCAATCTTTCAAGGTTCCTTGCCATCTCAAAAGCATACACACAGAGTTTAAGGCCGAGAGTTACAGGTTCCGCATGCACACCATGTGTTCTTCCTATCATAACAGTATAAGCGTATTCTTTTGATTTTATTTTTAGAGTATTAATAAGCTTTTTTATTTTATTTTCAATTAAATATACTGCCTCAAGCATCTGGAGTGAGAGAGCTGTATCGCAAACATCTGAAGATGTTAACCCATAATGAAGATATTTTGATGAATCTCCAATATGTGAAGAAACTTCCGTTAAAAAAGCAATAACATCATGATTTGTTTCTTTTTCAA
>JAQVHC010000133.1 GCA_028696435.1 Actinomycetota bacterium
CAAACTGCCAGATAGATGCCAGACAGCCAATATGAACCCCGAGGCCTGCCTTCCCATTTTTAATATTAAAGTCAAAATCTGCAGTTTTTTCCCAGTATTTCCAGGCTTCTTTTTCCAGATTCAGTCTGGTTGCTATAAGCCCATGTATACCGGGTGATAGTGATGAGTCATGGGTACAATAAGGTTCGTAATAATCCCATGCTTTCTTGATTTCTTCTCTTGAAAATTTGTTCATAAATAGCCACATCATCATAAGTACATCGGGTTGTTTTGAGCTCTTATTTCTGTAAATTCTTTCTTCGTCTATAAATTCCGCATAAGGTTTATTTCTATCTTTCCAGTAGTTTGCAAAATCAGGTTCAGCCAGAGATTCAAATTCAGCAAACTGCAGTATCATCCCATCTGGCCTCCTTAAGATCGGAATATTTTCCGCTGTTTTTTCCCACCTGGCTATCTCTCCGTCGTCTACTCCGGTCTCTTTCCCTACAGACACCCCTGCTTTTAATGAATAGATTGCTATTTGATTTGTATATGAATTATTATTCTTTAATGGATTATATTCATCGGGTCCTGTTACTGCCAGTAACGCAGATTTCCCATCAACAATATCAATTCTGTCCATCCAGTATCTGCATATCTCTATTATAGCTTCTGCGGCATCTTCTTTCAGGTAGCTGTAATCTCCGGTCGCATAAGCATAGTGTAAGAATCCGTATATTACATCTCCTGATATATGAATTTGATGATCACGAAATTGCCATAAGTAATCCGGGCAATTTTCTTTTCCATTACTATCTGCTTCCCATGGATATCTCGCGCCAGCATACCCGTAACTTCTGGCATTTTCTCTTGCAGCAGGTAGTGTATTAATTCTAAAATTCATCAGGTTTTTAGCTTTATCAGGATCAGTATAAAGGAAAAAAGGCATTATATACATCTCGGTATCCCAGAAAAATCTTCCCCAGTATGCATCCGATGAATAACCTTTACTGCAAATTGACACTCTGTCGTCATCTACATATGAACGCAGAATATGATAAATGGAAGCCCTTACATTTAATTGTGATTTTTTATCTCCTTTTATTTTGATATCAGATTTTTCCCAGCGCTTTTCCCACTCTTCAATATGACCTGCAAGTAGCTTCTCGAAACTAATATCTTTATATTTATCCAGTACCTCTCTGGCAGTTAGTAAATCTACATCTCTATCACAGCTTAAAGAGCTTCTTTTTTCTAATACCAGTTGCTCTCCGGCCTTTAATTTAATTTTTTTTATCTGCCTTGCAGACTTATCGTTAGCCTCGCCCTTCCAATCGTTTCCAAGCATTATAGACGCAATTTCTACACGATTACCTCCATCAGTTTCTACCACACAGAAACATCCCATGTCTGAAGCCTGACATTCTACTCTGGTAAAATGATTATATCCATTTGTTCGAACATCTCCATCTATTCCAGCTGCTACTTCTATTTCTGTATCCTTATCTGAAATAATAACTACCTCCTGCAGGATAAGTTTTTTTATCGGAGCATGTACAATTCTTCTCCATTTAATATTGAGAACTGCTCCAGATTTACATTTCCATATCATATTCCTTTCCAATAAAGCAGTTTTTAAATTCAACTCACGTGAAAATCCTGTTATTGTGGAGTTTATTGGATCAAGTCTTTCACCTGATGCGTATAAATCGATACCCAGAGGAAAAGGAAGATTTGTAATTTCATTATTAAATACAGGATGCGGACTGTATATTCCAGGAATATAACATCCCCACCTTGTACTTTGATCTATAAATTTTTCTGCACTGACATTTGTAGTCTTTCTTACATATTCTATGTTTTGAGGGCTATTTTCCAGCCTCTCTTCAAATGATCCTCTTATCTGTAAATAACCTGATCCCTGGGTAAAAAGTGATTCCCAGGCAAGGGCTTCAGATGGAATTAATTTGTTTTGTTTCAAAATCCAGAAATCTTTAGATTGTTTAATCATTTCTTAATCTCCCGTTCTATCTTCTTTTCTATCCTACCAGTAACTTTTGTCTGGAAATCAGTAAATAAATTTTTAATTTACGTAAATAGTTACTCTTGTATTTATATTTTTCACCAATAAAAACCTATTACCTGACTTAAATAAATTCAGATATAACTCATCCAGGCCTGAATAGAATCACTAACAGTTAAAGCAAAATTGATATAAACTTATTTAAAAAACACCTTTATATAGTCTTGCATGGTCCTGTATGGTCCTTCCATGCCTGCTGTTTTTCATAATACTATAATAAAAGACTGGATATATATGGCTAACTTTTTTTATCATTTCAAATATTTCAAATACATCAATTCACATCTGCATATCTTTTAAATTACACAGAATCCCGCACAACAAAGACCTGGAGCCGGGAACTAATATTATAGAGTTAGCCCTCCCTTTATTTTCCTGACTATGAAACATGCAGCAATAGTTGGGGGAACCATAGCTATAAATGAAGCAGCCAGAAAAAGATTTCTTGGTGCAAGTCTGGTCAGAGTATATAGTCGCACAGATACAGGTTGAAGCTCAGGAGAACGCAAAATTAGATATGGCCACAGAAAATCACCCCATAGTGTAACAAGAGCCATAAATCCAAGTATATAAATAATTGACCTGGAAAGCGGTAGAGCAATTTTTAAAAAAATACTCAGATCAGAAGCACCATCTAACTCTGCTGCTTCAAAAATCTCTTTGGGGATAGCATCAAAAGAATTAATCAGCACCAGAATCATGAAAGGACTACAAGAATATGGCAGCCATAAACCAAGGAAATTATTCACCAGACTGACATGAACAAGCGGAAGGTCTGTCATAATAATATAACGGGGAATAAGATACGCCATTACAGGCACCCCCAGGGTTACAAAAATGAGGGTCATAATAGCTCTAGTACCTACTGGTTTAAGTCTTGATATACTATAAGCAGCCAGTGTTGATACAATTATTTGTCCCACAACACCACCACCCGCAGCAATAATACTATTAAGGAACATTTTTACCATATCAAAACGGTTCCATGCTTCTACATAATTCCCCCAGTTCCACTCTTCTGGGAATAAATGAATCCCTCCTTTATAAATTTCACTGCTGGTCTTAAGCCCTGCAGTAAATGAAAA
>JAQVHC010000028.1 GCA_028696435.1 Actinomycetota bacterium
AAAAATTCTAAATTAAAGTATCGGGTTTTTTTAAATTTGCCCGGTATCTGATATCTCGTCTTCTATTTGCTCAAATAAAAAACTACAATTATTTTATGCTTGCTATTTGATCAGGCCCGACCTTTTTATCTAAAAACAAATACTCTAAAATTTAACCATCAATCATATTTATAAACATTTATAAGCAGATTTGTTAATGAATTGCAGTCTACATTTTGTTTAATTTTTTATTTATAAAAGCTTTTTTAATTAGAGGACAACTCCAGCCTGCAGCTGGCCTGCAGCCGGACCGCACTATCAATCTGCTCTATAAATCAAAAAGTATAATTCTTCACGACGGTCTCTTCAGGAAGGGATTTTAAAGCGGCAGCCCGACAGATTTTTTATTCTAAAGAAAAAGTTTGATTAAATATATTATTTTTTTATAATATATTTAACAACAATAAATAATAAAACATTAGAATATAGCTTTTGTAATGTTTTTCTGATACTAATAAAGTAGTAGAGCAAGAGATTGATGGGTGCATGGGTGAAAGAAACAATGATTTCAGCATAAAGTAAAATCGGAATAAGCCAGGGAAAAAGAATATAAGCCCGGAAAATAGAAAATAGACTGATTACATAAAAATAGCCGGGCTAAATAAAAAGAAGGTAAAACAGTGTTTAGATAAAAGGCAGAAGGAATTCAGATAAAGGCAGAAGGAAAAGAGAAAGAAAAAATCAGAAAGAAAAAGACAATAATAAAAAAATATAAAAGGAAGTAAACCATGAGCTTATCAAATTTAAGAGACAAGATTGAAAGAAAGTTTTTTCTTGGCTTGATGCGATTTATAGCTGGCCGTTCGGCAAGAGATTTAAGAGCCCTTGTAAAACTTCTGGGAATAATAATCCCTAAAAGGTACAAAGCTTTCGCAAAAAATTTAAGTACAATTGTGGACGAGAATAATCCTCAATACCAGCTGTACAGAAGAATAATGGTTGAGTCCGACCCACATTTCAGAGATAAGATCTTTGAAAACTATCTAATTCAGGGTAGTCTTTTAAACCAGAGAAAAAGAAACAGAGAAAATAAAGAAGGGCATGTGGTTCCTGTGTCTATTCTAATAAGCCCGACAATGCGGTGCAACCTGGCATGTGTTGGCTGTTATGCCAGTGATTACACAAAGAAAGAGGACCTGGAGCTTGAAGTAATTGACAGGATTATAAATGAAGGCAAAGAAATTGGCGTGGCTTTATATACAATTCTCGGAGGCGAACCCTTTATAAGGGATGACATGTTTGACATATATAAAAAGCATAATGATGTTTTCTTTAATATTTTTACAAATGGAACGCTGATAGATGAAAACATGGTCAGGAAGCTGGTTGAATTAGGAAATGTAGTGCCGACATTAAGTATCGAAGGCTTTAAGGAAGAGACAGACCAGAGAAGAGGAAAAGATATTTATGAAAAAGTATTAGCATCAATGGATATTTTAAAGAAAAATAAGATACCATTTGGTTATTCTGTAGCTGTTACAAGTAAGAATATTGATGCTATTACAAGTGATGATTTTATAGATATGATGATCGATAGGGGAGCTGTTATCGGCTGGTACTTCCTTTATATGCCCATTGGCAAAGATCCTGATACTTCACTAATGCCGACTCCGGAGCAGCGTCTTTATCTTAAAGAGAGAAGAGATTATATAAGGATGAATAAACCATTATTTATTATTGATTTCTGGAATGATGCTCCTTACGTAGGAGGATGTATTGCAGGGAAGCATTACATACATATAAACCACAGGGGAGATGTGGAACCGTGTATATTTACCCATTTTGCTGAAGTGAATATTAAAGATACCTCACTCAAAGATGCACTGAACTGCGAATTCTTTAGAGAAATCAGAGCAAGGCAACCTTATTCTGATAATCTCTACCTGCCCTGTATGCTTATCGATAATCCACAGGTTATGAGAGAGCTATACAGTAAATGTAAGATTTATCCTACACATGAGAAGGCAACCTGCCTGATTAATAATATTGCTGGTGAGATAGATGAGTATGCGAAGAAAGTAAAGGAAACGTATACTGGTGTGTGGGAAAAAGAAAAAAATAGATATATAACCAAAGAATAAAATTTCTTATTTTTGTTAGATAATATCTTCGTTAGACGACAAACCTTATAAAAACAAACCCTGCAAAAGTTTATCTAATACAGAATAATTCTGGCGTTTTGGCGTTGTGAGTAATTTTGTGCTATAGGGTTGCGAAGTTATTTTGTTATTTTGTGTTGAAGAGGTTAACTAACATTTTATTGTTGTGGGATTAGCTAACTTTTCTTTTCCTTACTGAATAAGAGTTTAAGATGCTTGTGATTATAATCATCAAAAATAAAGCACCGAGACTGGTATAGAATATACTGGACTTTGAATAATTTTCCATTAGATAACCTGCCATATACTGGAATACAATTGTTCCTGTAAAAGAGAAGCTATTTATAAGACCAGTAATAGTGGCGGAGTAACGGGGATTTTCCTTTATACCGGTAGAAATTGAAGTGGCGGCTATACCGGAAAAAGAAAATTGAAAAAGTGCAATAAAAACTATTTTTACAATCAGGTTGTCTGAAATAAATGCAGTAAATAAAAAAATAAAAGCCGGTATTGATAGGAACTGCATTAATCTTTCTTCGCTGAGTTTATTTAGCAGAAAGCTCTGCACAAGCATGCCTGCACAGAAAATAAAAGTATTTAAGCTGAGTATAAGTGAACTAATATTTACAGGAACGTTTATACTCTTAAAGTATGTAGTAAACCAGGAACCAAAAGAAAACCCGAGTCCAGCGTGAAGAAAACAAATAATTCCACAAAAAATAATAACCGGGTTTGATAGTAATTTACGGCTATTAGAAAAGAGGCTGGCAAAATTTTCTTTGTCTTTTTTTTCTATATAAATCCTGTTTTTAAAAAGCAAAATAAAAATAAATAGGATTGTATTTATGAGTGCAATGAATAAGAATAAATATCTCCAGTTTACATTAAAAAATAAAATGCTGCTGACTATAAGTGGAGCAAAAGCAGCACCCAGCATGTATCCAATATTTATTCTGATTATCTGACTGCTTCTGTTCGAATCAAAGATATCACTGATTAAAGAATTACATATCAGAGAAATTATGCCCCAGGATATCCCGAATATAAAGTAACTTATAGTAAAATAAATAAAATTATTCGACAGATATAAACTTAAAAAACTAACTGAAAACAATATACTGGCTGTGACAAGCATTTTATTTTTTCCGAATCTTTCAGAAAGAATTCCTGAAAACATACTGGCTAAAAGAAGGCCAAAAGCATTCAGGGATAAAGTGGAGCCGACAACATCCAGACTAACCTCAAAGCTGTCTGAGATTATGGGAATCAGAGGTCCGACAATGGAGCCCCCAACCCCGAGTATGAATAATTGTATAAAAAGTAATGTAAATGTTTTTTTCCCGGACATTAAGTTTAATCGATGTCAATTTATTTTTAATTTATTTTTAAATTATTATTATAAGTCAGGTTATAAGTCAAATTATAAATCAGCTTTGGTGTCCCTGGGCAGATTCGAACTGCCGACACCAGGATTAGGAATCCTGTGCTCTGTCCATCTGAGCTACAGGGACAATTGCAACTATAATAATAGAGGGGTTAAATACAATGAAAAATACTATCAGAGCCGGTTATTTCTGTCAAAAGCTTTAATGTCTGGATAACATTTTATTATATTATTATCGTTTATTCCAATAACATTTTAAAGAGGCATTCTATATGGAGATCTCTATTATCTCATTAACAAATACGGGGCTGCAAGATTTAATACTCAATGAAAAGCTATAAAGACATCTCTATTATCTCATTAACCAGTTCCTCAAATGTTATACCTGCCTGCTCTGCTGCCATAGGAAGAAGACTTGTATTTGTCATGCCCGGAGAAGTGTTTAGTTCCAGAACATAAGGAATTTTTTCTTTCCTGTCAAGTATGATATCCACACGTGAAAGCTTGCTGCACTTAAGCGAATCATTAGCTGCCATAGCAATTTCTTTTACTTTTTTTTCTTCAGCAGAGGAAATTCTTGCAGGAACAAAATAATCAGTTTTTCCAACAGTGGCTCTTGACTCAAAATCAAAAAAATTCTTTTTTGGCACTATCTCCACTATTGGTAGAATTCTTGGGTTTTCTTTTCCTATTATGCTCACAGCAAGTTCTACTCCTTCAATATATTTTTCCAGTATTACTTTTTTGCTATAGCTTAGAGCATAAATTATAGCTTCAGTAATATCTTCCTTCTTATTAACAAGTCTTACGCCGAGAGCAGAACCCTGCGCTGATGGTTTTATAACCATCGGGAGGCCGATTTTTTTTAATATAAATGGAAGAAGTTTAGATGACCCGAGCTCTCTAAATGAGCTTGTGTTTAAAAAATAAAAAGGTGGAGTAGGTATACCATGATTTATGAATATTTGTTTTGAAATTATCTTGTCAAAACTCAAAATGTTTGCATAAACGCCGGGGCCTGTATAGGGGATATTGAGGACTTCTAAAATTTCCTGTATTGTGCCGTCTTCTCCATCTTTCCCATGGAGCGCAATGTAGGCAAGGTCAATTTTTCTAGAAGTTAGATTTTCTACTATATTCTCATCCACATCCAGTCTTATAACATTGTGCCCCAGCTTTCTCAGGGCGTTTGAAACCCTCTGGCCGCTTTTTATGGAAAATTCTCTTTCAAGAGACCTTCCTCCCATAAGTACAGCAATGTTTTTTTTCATTTTTATCACTCTCGTATAAATTATTGTATTATTTATTTTTATTTAATATTTTTATTATATTATTTTTGATATGAATCCTGCAATTTGGACACTAAATTGACTATGTTAAAACTGCTGATGGGACTCAATTTCTTTCATAAATTTTTTAGTTACTTAAAGCTTTTATATAATTTAATCTTTTCTTTTACAATATCTGCCAGGGTTTTAATGCCAAGTTCAATTCTTTCAGTACTTTCTGTACTAAAAGCGAGCCTTGCTTCATTTAATCCCCTACCATTCTCAGGATAAAAACCGCTGCCGGGAACGAAAGCTACCTTATTTCTAACTGCATCTGCAAGTATTTTTCTTGTATCAAGATATTCAGGGAGTTTAAGCCATATAAAAAATCCACCCTTCGGTCTTGACCATTCAGAGCCAGGGGGTAAATAATTTTCAAGTGCATTCAACATGGTGTCCCTTCTTTTGTGATATATATCTATAAATTTTACTATATTATCCCGCCATAAAGGGTCCGAGAAATATTCACAGGCAAATCTCTGAGAAAAAGTACTTACACAGAGTACCGAGGATTGAATACCAAGCACTAATTTTTCCAGTATGGGATAAGGAGCAACAATCCACCCTATTCTAAATCCTGGTGCAAGTAGTTTTGAGAGAGTGCTGAGGTAGATTACATTATGACCATCATCTTTGCTATCGAGTTCTTTAATTGTAGGAACTGATTTACCTTCAAAACGAAGCATTCCATAAGGGTTGTCCTCAAGTATTACAGTTTTATATTCTTTTGCCAGCTCCAGTACTTTTTTTCTGCGTTCAAGGCTTAAAGTCACTCCCGATGGGTTTGAAAAGTTAGACACAATGTATATAAATTTAGCTTTAATTTTCTTTTTGGCAAGTTCTTTTAATTTTTCCTCAAGGATAGAAGTTATCATTCCATCATCATCTACAGGGATGCCAATTATATTTGCTTCGTAAGATTTAAATGAATTTAGAGCTCCTGTGTACGAGGGGGATTCTGTAATTACAGTATCGCCGGGATTTACAAAGATTTTGGCAAGTAAATCAAGTGCATGCTGACCTCCGGCCGTAATAATCATATCTTCTTCTACTACATCGATGCCCTCCAGTTTCATTACCTCTATTAATTTAGTTTTAAGAGGGTAATAACCATCAGAACCACAATACTGCAGGCTTATTTCACTATCTGTCTTTATTATTTTTCTGGCATACCTTTCCAGTCTTTCGGAATTTAAAGCTCTTACTTCTGGATAACCTCCCGAAAAGGAGATAATATCCGGCCTTGCAGATAAGGAAAGTAAATCTCTTATTTCAGAAGAAACCATATGTCCGGTCCTGTTTGAATAAAGGTGGTCCCAGTAATCAAATGTTATTTTTTTACTCATCAATTGAAATGAACTCCAGTTTTAAGATAAACTTGTTATTATAGTTATTTTAAATATGTAATATATATTAAAACCTTTAAAAGTTCAAAGGGATTTTAATAATTAAAACAATCTATTATGGTGTATAATTATAAAGAACGCATGTTTATAAGCATGTTTATAATTTTTAATACGTATTTTTAATTATTTAGCTAATTACCGGATAATTGAGTTTAAGAGATAATAAGAGATGAATTTAAATCTAAAAATTAACGAGCTTTCCCCTGAACAGCTAGAAACAATAAAATTTAAGTGTCTGGATTGTGACTACTGGTTTAATTATGGTGAATATGAGTTTTTTAAAGGTCTGTTCGAAGTAAGAAGCCTGCATGAGATGGTAGGTTTTTTTAGAGGGAAGTTATTTGAAAAAAAAGGTATCAGTATTAAAAAGAATAAAGACAAAAGAAGCAAAATTATTGCATTTAAAATGCATGGAGGGAAAGTCAAGGCTGCCTTTGTCGATGAGAAATGTGTGGGGATAATCCTGGCTGGAAAGTATTATCTTTTCCCAAAGCTCAAAAGCTTTAATGTTTTTCCGATTGATTCTGAAAGCATTTTTTTGGGATGCATCTATGTTGTTCCGGAATACAGGGGCATGAATGTAGGTAAGAAACTGCTTATTGAACTTGAGAAAGATATGATAAAAGAAAAAGTGGGTTCTATAGAATCCATTGGTAAGAGATATAGTGAAAATATTTATGAAGAAGGGTGTTTAAACAGTCCACCTATTCCGTTTAAATTTCTTATAAACAATGGGTTTTACCTGAAAAAAAATGATCCCTTCTATCCACTTTTAAGGCTGGATTTAAAAGGCATAGCGTATTCTCATTTTGATCCATTGGAGCTGGTAGAGAAAATAATTCTTAAAAAAGAAGCTAAAAGTACTATAAATTGTAGAAGATAGGTAAAGAATTATCACAGTTTTGAAGAGCTATAATACATAGATAGTAAGTCTGGTGTGAGAGGATATGCGACACGTGAAATGCTATAAAAGATGGATAAGGGTTGAAAGAAACAGTTATAAAATTCAGTAATATCTATAATTCCTGATATCCTGAAAATCTAAGGATAAGCTGGCCAGACCAGTAACCAGTAAGAAAAAGCTAATATTGACATCCCCGAGTTAGTATATTATCATAATTAGCAATTCAAAATATTGTATACAATATTAATAATTTTATATTTTATATACTATGAATAAAATAGGAAAAAAAGTAGATACTGATAGTATTTCTGTCCGGGTTTATAAGACTTTAAAAGACCTTATATTAGCTAAACAAATAACAGGAAAGATTAACCAGGAGGATATTGCAGAAACCCTTGGCGTAAGCAGAACACCAGTATTATATGCGTTAAATAGGCTGAATGCAGAAGGTTTTTTAGAACTTATTCCATATAAGGGTTTTTTTATAAAAAAGTATAACCCTGAAGAATTCTCTGAAATGGTTGAGGTCAGGTTATTATTTGAATCATATGGAATTGAAAAGCTTATAAATAACCTCACTGAAAAAGATATAAGAATATTAAATCGTTTTATAGAGAGATTCAAGAAATATTACGATAGTAATGATATCGCGAAGTATAGAAGCTTAGATGTAAGTTTTCATACTTACATTGTTAAAAAGACTAATAATAAATATATAATAAAAGAATATAAAGATTTTATAATGATGCCAATGGTATCTAGTGGATTTATACCTCTTGAGACTAGCATAGAGCATCATATAAAACTTGTTGAGAGTATAATTTCAAAAGATCTACAGAAAGCAAAAGAAGAAATTAAGAAACATATTGAATCACTAATTTTAAAATGATCAAGTGGTTTAACTTATCAGGCAGTATTAAGTAACATCTTATCATTGAGGATAGCTAATGAGAAAGATGAAGCCAATAAGTCGATGAAAGAAATGATTGGGTTCGAGAGTGGAGGTACCGGGACTGATATACATGTGAATTTATTATCTGGAGGCGAACAGCAAAAAGTAGCTATTGCGAGAGCATTATATTCTGGAGCAGAATTAATTATGCCTGATGTGTTTATGTTAAAGCAGGCAGAAGCTTAAAAAACTAAAAAGAAATTTACTGAAATGTGTAAAATAACAGCTGAAATTGACTGTGAAGAAATAATAATTGTTCTCTCACTAAAAGATAAAAAAATTTTTGTCTTTCACATTAACAACTCAAAAGATCTTCCTTTAGATAGTCTTAAAGATTCTGATAGATTATGGCCGGGGGATAGCATCATCTCACTTAATAAAATTCTTAGTTCTCTTAAAAAGATTGAATTTGATAGAGCCACAATAGTGGAACTATTTAATCCTGAGTACTGAAAAGTAATTCTGAAAGACTATAGGAGTTACCAGAGAAAAGACCGGGATTGTGATAAAAAATATTTTTAATAAAGCTAGAGAAGGAGACAAAATGCAAGAAAAGATGAAAGCTGTAAGGCTATATGCTACCTGGAGTCCCAGGGATGATTTTCAGCCTGGTCCAAAAGATATTGAAGGAAAACAAACATATCTTGGAAGTAAAGTATGGAGAAATCCTTCCTTTAAAATAGAGGAAGTAGATATTCCAAAACCCGGTATAGGTGAAGTCTTAATTGAAATTAAAGCCTGTGGAATATGTGGAAGTGACGTCCATATGGCTCAAGTTGATAAAGATGGATATATATTTTATCCAGGACTTACAGGCTTTCCCTGTACACTGGGTCATGAATTTTCAGGTGTTGTTGTAGAAGCAGGACCTGATGCATATGATAAAACTACGAATCAGCCTTTTAAGGGTGGTGAGTTAGTAACTTCGGAGGAGATGGTATGGTGTGGGAACTGCAGGCCATGTGCTGATGGTTTTCCCAATCATTGTGAGAGGCTGGATGAAATTGGTTTTAATATTGATGGAGCTTTTGCAAAATATGTAAAAGTCCCGTCAAGATTATGCTGGAGCATTGAACCTTTTAGAGAAAAATATGATGAGAAAGATGTATTTAAGCTCGGGAGCCTGGTTGAGCCAACCTCTGTTGCATATAATGCAGTTATTGAAAGAGGTGGGGGAATAAGGCCTGGTGATAACGTTTTGATATTGGGAGGAGGTCCCATCGGACTTGCTGCATGTGCAATACTTAAAAGAATGGGAGCAGTAAAAGTAATTTTATCGGAACCAGAAGAATGTAGAGCTAAAATAGCTGACAAGCTGGGTGTAGATTACATAATAAATCCTATAAAAGAAAATCTGGCTGAAAAAGTATTGGAAATTACAAGTGGTATGGGGGCCACAATTTATCTTGAAGCTACAGGACTTCCTACAATTGTTTATCCTGAAATTGAGAAAATAATATGGGAAGGAAGAACTTTAAATAGCACTATTGTGGTGGTTGCAAGAGCTGATGCCAAAATCCCCGTTACTGGAGAAGTTCTTCAAGTTAGAAGAGCAAGAATAGTAGGTGCTCAGGGGCATTCTGGCCATGGGACTTTCCCAAGAGTAATAGAACTTATGGCAAGTGGTATGAATATGCTTCCAATGATAACAAAAGAGATAGGACTTGAAGAAGTTCCGGAAAATATCATACGTCTACAGAAGGATAAAAAAGATTGTAAAGTTACTTGTGTAATGTAGGAATATATATAAGAAGTTTAATATGATTCTAATCAAATATTTTTAAAAAAATTCTAGTTAGAAAGGCTAAAAAAATGAATTGGATCAGGACAGAAAACCCCGCAATAGTTTTCGAAGACAATGAGGTTGGAAGACTAAAAAAGAAGATCTGGGATGCCAGTGAAGAAGAGATAGATAGTATCCTAAAAGATTATGAAATTCCTTCACCCTCTGAACTGGGGAAACCGGGTTGTTATATTCAAAATACGCCGAGAATAAAATGTATGGAGAAAAGAAAGAGAAATGATATTGTATTTGTGCCTGTTGGATGTACTGAGAATCATGGTGTACATGCTAATAGTGGTCTGGATACCTTTATGGTTACTCAGATACTGGAAGGAGTTAGAAGATATACAGCAAAAAATGGCTACGAAGTAAATCTAGCACTGCCTCCACTAAATTATGGTGGTCACCCTTATCACCATTTAGGTATGCCTGGAACAGTAGTTATGCCAAAAGAGGTTGTTGAAGAAACATTAATATATGTAATGGCAGGTCTTTGGAACGATGGTTATCGTAAAATTATAATAGTAAATAATCATGGCCAGTTATGGATGTTAGAGTCTGCGATACATGAATTTATGAAAAGATTTCAGCTTCCTGGAATATTTCGAGTTTTAGATTGGCATAGAGCCGTAAGAGAATTTTTTACTCCTGACGGGAAATCCGATAGTATAAAAACTAACTTTATACATGCTGACGAGAGCGAGACTTCTGTTGCACTTTTACTCTTTCCAGGCATGATAGATATGAGTGTAGTGAAAGATGCTCAGGGAGAGTCTTTTTTACCTGATGGACATTTTGACACCTCTGTAGATCCTTTTAGAAGGCCTCATAGGTGGTCTGAAGGTGAAGGCCACAGTGCAATAGAAAGATACGCAACTCCCGAGGGTGTTGTAGGGAAACCAAGTCTTGGAAACCCAAAAAAAGCAAAGAGGCCAATTGCAGCTATATTAAGCTATCTTACACTTGTTATTGACCAGATACTGGAAAAATTTCCTTCTGGCACTGTTCCGCCTGTAGAAAAGGTTACACTTCGTACTGAAAAAGAAATGGAACCTTTCTTGAAAGAACCTTTAAGTGAAGGGTGGAAATCAGTTTATGAGCTACCCCAGATAGGTGTTTTCCATAAGCTTTAGAAAGAAAATTATCCTGGATGTTATATTTTACTATATGGTAATTAATAATTTTGTAAAAAGCTTTTTGACGTTTTTATATTGCAATGATTTAGTCATTTTTTAGCAATTATTACTTTTGAGGTGAAATAATGAATAGAAAAACTTCTGAAGTAAATGTTGGAATAATAGGTACTGGTAAAATAGGCTTTTTACACTGTAGAAACCTTGTCTATAACATCTCTGAAGCTAATGTTTTATCGGTAGCAGATGTCAGGCTTGAAGCAGCGAGAAGATGTGCAGAAGAATTTGGTATACCCAAATTTACACAGGATTATAAGGAAATTCTAAGTGACAATAGCATTGATGCGGTTATTATTTGTTCTAGCACTGATACCCATTCTTCTTTGATTGAGGAAGCGGCAAAAGCAAAAAAACATATATTTTGTGAAAAGCCAATAGCTTTAGAACTAAAAGAAATTGACAGGGCGCTAAATGCAGTTAAAGAGTCCGGTGTTAAATTGCAAGTCGGATTTAATCGAAGATTTGACCCCAACTTTCATAAAGCTAGAGAAATTATTAAAGATGGAAAGATTGGAAAGGTTCTTACAATTAAAATCATAAGTAGAGACCCTGCACCACCAGGCCTTGACTATTTAAAAGTATCCGGTGGCATTTTTGCTGATTCAACCATTCATGATTTTGATATGGCTCGCTATATAATTGGAAGTGAAGTTATTGAAGTCTACGCCAGTGGTGGTGTGCTAAAAGAAGAGGTGTGTAGAAAAGCCGGGGATCTGGATATTGCTATAACTATTCTTAAGTTTGAGAATGGTTCAATTGGAGTAATTGAAAATAGTAGAAGCACAGTATATGGGTATGATCAGCGTGTTGAAGTATTTGGTTCCGGTGGCGTTGTTAGTGTGGGAAATAAATTATTAGATACTGTTGAGATAATTGACTCTGAGGCAATAAAAAAATCCCTGCTTCCCTATTTTTTTACAGAACGATACGTAGAGTCTTATATAAATGAGATGAAAGAATTTATGCAAAGTATATTAAAGGATACCGCTCCTTTGGTTTCAGGCATAGATGGTAAGATTCCGATATTAATCGCTAAAGCGGCAAAGCTATCTTATGATGCTAATAAACCAGTAAAAGTAGCAGAACTTATGTAATGATTTTTAATATTGAGAGGGTTTAGATTCTCCACATGCCTGGCCTTATTGTAGTGCTTTCACCTGAGATAAATGTTTTTGATTGGAACTTACCGAAATTACAAAAAGTATGGAGCAAAGATTTCTTTTAATTTTTTTATAACTTTAATATCAGATAAACCATAGAAGAAAAATATCAAAAAGTATCAAAAAAGTAATGCAATGGAGGTATATTGAAATATAGCATAGTTGCATCTGTATCTAATAAGGGTTTTGGACCAGTAGTCTTTAAAGGAAATCTTAAAGCCAGCATATTAAAGGCTAAAAAGCTTGGCTATGAAGGGATTGAACTTGCAATAAAAAAACCTGATAGTATTAATTTGAGAAAGTTAGAAAAGCTGGTAAATAAGCATGATCTAGAAGTAGTTGCAATTGGTACCGGGCAAATTTATTCTGATTATGGACTTAGTTTTTCCGATAGTAGAAAAAGTGTGAGGAGAGAAGCTATAGAAAATGTGAAGAAAATTATTGATATAGCTTCTTGCTTTAATTCCAAAATTATAATTGGTTTAATAAGAGGCAAGATAGACTCATCATATAATTTTGATAAAAAATTAGAAATTACTGAAAAAAGGATATATGAATGTTTAAGTGAATGTCTTTCTTACCATTCTATTCATAAAGTAGATTTTTTATTAGAACCTATTAATAGATATGAAACTAATATTTTTAATACCCTGGAAGATGTAAGTAATTTTTTGGAAAGATATGAAGATAAATTAGAAGTTAATAGAATTGGAATTTTAGCAGACACATTTCACATGAATATAGAAGAGCCAGTTATACATATAAGCATAGAGAAGTATATAAACTTAATAAAACATGTTCATTTTGCTGATAGTAATAGACTGGCGCCGGGATTTGGCCATATAGATTTTCATAGAATAATTGAAGTGTTAAAGAAATGTTGTTACCAGGGATACATATCTTTTGAGATCCTTCCTCTACCTGACCCTGAAACTTCTGCGAAAAAAGCTCTGGAGTTTGTAAAAGCAATAGAATTGAAATAGGTTGTATAATTATAACTGAGCTATTTCAATTACTGATTGTTGGATAAATACTTTTTAGTTTTATTTTAACATTGTTAGATATAAACTGTCAGTCAACCTTAACGCACTTATTGATTCTATGATTCTTCTACATATGGTTTATCTTACTACAATCAAAGAGTGACAATGTCACTGAATAACAACAGGCCAGCAAAATTTAATGGACAAAAAACCAGAATTATGCTAGTATTCGTACTCTAAAATAAAAGTTCTTTTAAAAGTAAATATATAATTAAAACCTGTGATCAGAAATAGTAAGCACTGAAAGCAGCATACAGAGAGCCGCTGGAGCTGAGAATGCGGCTGCAAAGCTGGTGTCTGAATGGGT
>JAQVHC010000029.1 GCA_028696435.1 Actinomycetota bacterium
ACTGTTGTAGCAATTATTTTTGAGCATATCAGTGACATCAGCATTATAAAAGCAGCTTTTAAAGGAATAAGCTCTGCCGTTGTAGCTCTCCTAATCGTTGCAGCAGTCAGGGTAGGTAAAACAGCCATCAGGGATAAAACAGGTATACTCATATTTATTATTGCCCTTGTACTTCTTCTAATAATTAAAATACACCCTGTCTATGTGGTTATTATAGGAATTTTATCAGGCCTTTTAATTTATTTTATTAAAATTTCAAATGTAAAAAATAAATGATTTATTTAGAATTACTTGTAACTTTTTTTAAAATAGGTTTATTTTCCTTTGGCGGTGGGTATGGCATGATACCCCTTATAGAAAGAGAAATTGTTTCCCGTAACTGGCTCACAGGCCCGGAATTTGTAGATATAATCTCAATCTCAGAAATGACACCCGGTCCGATTTCCATAAACACAGCTACATTTGTCGGCTACAGGATGGGAGGAGTAGCAGGAGGGGCTGCCGCAACAACTGGAGTAGTGCTTCCGTCACTCATCTTAATCCTTATAGTTTCGCACTACCTTGAAAAATTCCGGCAAAATAAATTAAAAGAAGAAATTATTCATGGAATAAGGCCTGTCGTAGTGGCACTTATCACACAGGCAGTTTTACTCGTAGCAGGTAATATATTTCTTAAAGAAAAACCAGGAGCAGAAATCATTTCCATCTTTGACTGGATTTCCGGAGGAAATTTTTTAAATGTTATAAACCTTCCTACAATATTAATAGCAGCTGTATGTCTTGCAGTTTTGCTTTTAACCAGGGTGCATCCAATACTTATAATCCTTGCCGGGGGAGTAGCAGGAATTATACTTAATTATGCAGGGATTATGTAATTAGAATATGAATCTTTTATTACCTTAGAATAAAATTCCCCTGAATGTACCATAGAATGGGATACCCCGTAGAATGAAAAATATTATAGAATTCCCGGAATAATAAAAATATTATAGAGATTATTTAAAGAAAACAGTAAAAAAGAAAAAATATTTCAAGCATAAATCCAGAATATTTCAGACAGACAGGCAAAAACATCAAGAAATAATATTTACTACTCTGCCTTTTTTGCCACCCTTTACAAATTCAACTTTTCCGTCAGTCAGAGCATAAAGGGTATGATCCCGGCCCACACCTACATTAATACCGGGTTTATATTTTGTCCCTCTCTGTCTTAAAATTATATTTCCGGCAGTCACAGTCTGACCGCCAAATTTTTTTACACCCAGATATTTAGGGTTGCTATCTCTTCCGTTTTTGCTACTCCCCGCACCTTTTTTACTGGCCATAATTTTCTCCTGTTAATGCTATTTTTACTTATTTATGTTTATCTTTGCTTATCTTTTTAAGTTTTTTTAAGTTTTTTAAGCTCTTCCTGGGTTTACTCTATCCTGTTTTTATTTTATCAGGATGTATTATGGTAAGTAACTGCCTGTGCCCTACTTTTCTTTTATATCTTTTTTTGGGCTTATATTTAAAAGCAATTACTTTATCCTGTTTTATTTGTTTCTTTATGGTAGCTTCTACCTCAGCAGCCGGTAAAAATGGTTTCCCTATTTTTACACTGCTACCATCACTTATAAGATTGACTTCTGAAAAGGTGATTTTATCTCCCTCTTTACCTCTTATCCTCTCTATTACAATATCTTTATTTTCTTCTACCTTATATTGTTTTCCACCACTTGTAATTATCGCGTAAATTTTTAAACCTCCATATCCACTTCCAATTACAGACTGCAATATTAACATAGATAATATTACTCTGTCAATTTAACAAACCGAATATTTTTAATTATGAATCTCTGCAACAGCACTGGTTTTTGATACAGACTTAATTTCTACTTCTACTCTCTGACCAATATACTTTCTGCCATCAATAATCTGAATAACATATCCGTTAACTCTTGATATTGCATCATTTTTGTTATGCAAATATGTTTCTTCCACAACCAGATTCAGTATATCTCCAGCTTTAAATGGCCGGCTTGCTTCCCTTACCTCTCCAACCGAGCCTTCTGCAGCTACCACGAAGGCATCCAGTGGTAAGCTGGAATCTCCCTTAATATTAATGTATTTTTTTGTTATATTTTCAAGGTGCTTCAAATTCTTTCCATCAATCCCGATAATCTGGGCTGCTATAGAAGGGTTTAATTTTATCAAGAAAGCCTTTGAACTGCTCTCTCTTGCAAGTTTTCTTATTTTTCTTTCAATTTCAAGCCTTATAGTCTCCTGGGATTTTACAAACCCGGAGCCCTCACAATGCGGGCACACGCTGCACATGGTCCCCAGAATTCCATCGGATACATTTTTTCTCGTCATCTCAATAATCCCTAACTTTGAAAACGGCAGAACTTCAGTTTTAGTCCTGTCACTTTCAAGACACTGTAAAAACCTCTTATAAACTTTTTTCCTGTCTTTTTCACTTTCCATATCAATAAAATCAATTACTATAATCCCGCCAATATCCCTGAGTCTTAGTTGGCTGGCAATAGTTTCTGCCGCCTCAAGATTGGTTCTTAAAATAGTCTGGGCTGAATTTTTACTGGAAATATATTTACCGGTATTAACATCAATTGAAGTCATTGCCTCCCCGGAGTCAATCACTATAAATCCACCCGACTTCAGCCAGACTTTCCTCTCAAGAGCACCTTCTATCACTTCATTTACATTAAAAGTTTCAAACAGGTCTTCTTTCCCATGGTGAACAATAATATTATTATATTTAACCCCTATAGAGCGGAGATAACTGGCAATCTCTTTTTTAATAATTTTTTTATCCACATATATAGAATTAAAATCTTCTGAAAATATATCCCTCATTAACCTCATAATTAGCGAATACTCGCTTGAAATTAATGCAGGGCCTTTAAGCTCTGATGCTTTTTTACTTATATATCTCCACTTATTTATAAGTTGCTTGAGTTCCCTTCTTAACTTTGACTTATCTGCTTCTTTTGCTGCAGTCCTTACAATTAGCCCATATTCTTCCTTATTTGCAATTTCTTCTACAATCTCCTTTAAATTTTCTCTTTCTTTTGCATCAATTTTTTTTGAAACACCTATACCTCTGTTAAAGGGCGCCAGAACCAGATACCTTCCCGGAATTGATATAAAAGTACTCAGCCTCGCCCCTTTTGTTTTCATCGGATCTTTTGTTACCTGAACAAGTATCAACTGGTCGGGCTTGAGAACATGCTGTATTTTTCTCGAGACTTCCCCGTCGCTTTCAATCTCAGCATCTAAATTCACTTCATCTACATACAAAAATGCATTCTTTTCTTCACCAATATCTACAAAAGCCGCATTCAGACCGGGTAGAACATTCTTTACCCTGCCAAGATAAATATTGCCCACCAGTGATTTTTTACCTTTCCTTTCAAAAAAAAGCTGGACAACATGCCCCGATTCCAGCAGGGCTGCCCTGGTTTCATTCATATCTGAACTTATTAACATTTCCTTATTCAATATAATATCTATTCTCCTTTATCATTTATCTGAATTATATTTGCAGCACTTTAATTCTATTACCATCTAACGCAAACGACTCTTCTTTCTTTACATTACCTATGCATATTCTGTATTCTTTCAAACATTCTTTTAAAAATAAATAGAAATTATTAAATTTAAAAAAATCATTATTCTTTTCTTTAAAAATTTTAGCATATCCATATATTTTTAGAAAAACAATATTAGAACTCTCTTTAGAAGGCAGCATTTCATATCTATAAATAGACCCCATAAAATCTGATTTCTCAATCAGGCCTTCCCATATACTACCGTAAAATTTTTCTAATAGAGGCTTTGTGGAAGAAGCAACATCAAGAGCAAAAGTGTAAAGGTTTACCGCTATTTCATTCATGAAACTGTCCGTTTTCCCGGATAATTTTTTTGCCTCAACTACCTGCATCTTATTGTTTAACTCTTTGTTGATTCTTTCCTTAAATTCATTTCCGTCAATATTATCATTAAGTGTTACTTCACCGTATTCAGCAAAGCTTTCTATCCCGAGTGGAGTGGGCGCACTAAATCTTATTTTTGGTTTTGGGTTATAACCGGAACTATATGCTACATTAAATCCTGCTCTGTTTAGTGCGCGGCAGAGTATTCTAACTATATCCAGATGGGAAAGGTATTTAAATTCCTCCTTTTTATAAAATTTAAATCTTATTATAACCTGCTGTATTATATTTATACCCGGCTGCACATTTTTTTGATTTATCATATTCTTTTAACAAAAATTTTTTATTTACACCAATATCGATTACATCCCATGGCAATATCTCATCTTCTGAAAATCCCGCTGTTGTAAAGAAGCCAGCATCCAGACCAGCTCTTTTAAATGACTCTTCCCAGATATTAAAATTAAAAAAGTCTGACCAGTTATCAAACTTCGCGCCGCCTCTCCATGCGTACTCTATAACATCACAGACAAATTCATTACCTCTCGAAAGTGCGCACTCTATCATACTTTTATAGGGGTCAACCCATTTGATATCAACATACCTTTTGGGTACATTTTTCAATATATAGTTAAACTTCATCTGCAGATTCTCAGGATGGTCCTGCGATATCCACTGGAAGGGCGTAAAAGGTTTGGGACAAAATGCATTTATACTTACATTTATTTTTAACCTTGACAGTTTTTTTCGGGGAAGTTTTTCTCTGGCGGCTGCTATTATTCTTTCTATAAGTTCTGTTATTTCACGGACATCATCCTCACTTTCAAAAGGCAGACCTATCATAAAATAAAGTTTGATTTTTTCCCAGCCCTCATTAAATGCCATTTTTATAGTTTCAATCATTTCGCTTTCTTTGATATTTTTATTTATTATATCTCTCATCCTCTGGCTTCCAGCTTCAGGAGCAAAAGTGAGACCGGTTTTCCTGCCAGTCTGGATTAGTTCCATTAGTTTTAAATTAAAGCTATCAAGCCTTAGTGAAGGCAGTGAAATTGAGAGTCTCCCTGTCTGGCTGGAATGATATAGAGAAATTGTGTCCCTTATTAATTGTTCTATCTCTCCATAATCAGATGAAGAAAGTGAAAGGAAAGAAATTTCATCGTAGCCGGTATTTTTTAGGCCTTCTACGCTCTGCCTTACAAGAGATTCTACATTTCTTTTACGTACCGGCCTGTAAATAAAGCCAGCCTGGCAGAATCTGCAGCCTCTCGAGCAACCTCTCATAATCTCTACTATAAATCTATCATGTATTGTTTTGATATTGGGTATTACAGGATTTGAAACTATCTTAAATTCATCAAGATTTTTTATGACTGCCTTTTTTATTTTCTTTTCCGGCTCAATTTTTTTAACGCGTCCATCAGGATAATAATAAAATTTATAAAACTCAGGAACATACACACCATCAAGCCTGCTTATTTCTTTTAAAAACCACCCCTTTTCTTTTCTGCTCTCCTTATAAACTTTTAACACCTGCAGAATATGTATGATTATCTCTTCTCCGTCCCCTATAACAAAAAAATCCATGAATTTAGAAATGGGCTGGGGGTTAACAGCTGCAGGGCCACCGGCGCATATAATTGGCGACCTTTCATCCCTCTGTTTTGAGTAAATGTTTATCCCACCCAGGTCAAGCATATTCAAAATATTCGTGTATAAAAGCTCATGCTGGACTGTAAAACCAACAATATCAAAACAGTCAAGGAATATTCTATTTTCAAGAGAAAATATTTTTATTTTCTCTTCCCTTAATTTTTTTTCAAAATCTATCCATGGAGAAAAAACCCTCTCCGCCGTAAAATTTTCATGCTTATTTACAATATCATACAGAATCTGAATGCCAAGATTTGACATTCCTACTTCATATATATCAGGAAATACCAGAGCCATTAGAATTTTACTGTCAAATCCACCGTTCTCCTCCACACGTGGATTTTTGCTCCTTACTCCGATTTCCGTATTTATATATCTTCCGGGTTTTTCTATACCTTCCAGAAGTTTTTCAAGCATGTCAAAATTTAATATCTTAATTTCTTTCATAAAAGTTTGCCTAAAATTTTGCCCGTAAAGACATTCTATGGTTACTTCAGCTACCTTAAATCCTGATATGCTATTTCATGCTCTTTTCTTACTTCTCTCCACACACTGACATTTTCGACAAGACCTATACCTATCAGGATACTTATAAGGCTGGAGCCCCCGGAGCTTAAAAATGGTAGAGGGATTCCTATGATTGGCATGATACCTATTGTCATACCTATATTTATAGTCATCTGGGTTAAAATAATAAGACCTATCCCTGAACTGAGTAACATTGCAAAATTATCAGAAGAATTTAGAGCTATATAAAAACATCTCCAGACAATAACGCCAAGTATGATTATTACAATAATAGCTCCCAGGAAACCAAGCTCTTCGCCAATCACAGAAAAAATAAAATCAGTATGATGCTCCGGAACATAATTTAGATTAGTCTGCTTTCCAAGAAAAAGTCCTTTACCGGTCAGCCCCCCGGAGCCTATTGCAAGCTTTGATTGATATAAGCTATAACCCGAACCTTCGGTCGGCTGTGCATCGGGTTTCAAAAAAACAAGAATTCTATCAAGCTGATACTGCTTTATCAGGCCTGAATTCAGCGCAAATATAACTCCGCCGGCTGCCATCCCCAGTATTAAAAAAATATATAAAAAGCTGGCTCCGGACAAAAACAACATTCCTATGTATACACAAAAATATATTAATACCGTTCCGTAATCAGGCTCCAGTAAAACAAATGCCATAAAAGACAGTGCTATTGCAAGCGAAATGGCTACTTTTTTAAATGTCACCTGGCATACTTTCTCACTGCGCCATTTTGACATAACTGCAGCAAGACTTATTACCATAAAAATCTTAGAAAATTCTGAAGGCTGGATGGTTGTAAACTTTAAATCTATCCAGCTCTTACATCCATTTACTTCAAAACCAAAAATAAGTACCGACAGAAGTAAAATAATACCTGTGGCAAAAAACAGCCACCAGTATCTTTTAATTATCCTGTAATTTACAAACTGAATAGCAATACATAAAAAAACTCCGACCGCCAGGTATATCGCCTGTCTCTTTAAGTAATATGCAGGGTCGCTCACACCTCCGGGCATAGTTTCCCTGGTAGCACTATAAATTATAAGAAGACCAAAAGAAGAAATAGCAATCACCAGAAAAAATAGCAAAAAATCAAATCTTAATATCTTCTTATCTTTACTGTAATCATTTAAAGTATCTAAATTTTTTCCTCTCATTTTAGAATTACAACTATAAATTAACTGATTATTTTATTTAATATCAAACAGATATTTATATATATTTTTTACCAGTGGACCAACATTGCTTCCGCCAGAACCTCCTTCTTCGAGCATTGCAACTACTACGTATTCAGGATTACCTGCTGGCGCATAGCTTGCAAACCATCCATAATCCTGTTTTCCTAAAAATTCTGCAGTACCTGTTTTTGCTGCAATAGGAATACTGCTCAGAGGAAAATCACTGAACACACTGTAACCTGTACCACCTGGAGCAAGTACTTCTATAAGCCCCTTTTCTATTGTCCCGATAAAATTCTCATTAAGGTTCAGATCCTCAAAGCCAGCTACCGATTCATCTGTTAATACTGCACCTTCACTATCAATTATTTCTTTACATAGATGAGGAGTATATTTTATACCACGATTGGCTATAATTGAAAAAGCCTGCGCCATTTGAAGGGGAGTTACCAGTAAATCTCCCTGACCTATTGCCATATTGACGGTATCACCTGGAAACCATACAGTATACCCTTTCTGCCCTTTAAAATAATCTTCTTTCCATTCTTTATCAGGAACCCGTCCAGAATACTCTTCAGGTAAACCACTTCCGGTTAAAGAACCAAATCCAAAAATCCTTAAATATTTTTGAAGAAGTTCATCAATATTATTATTTTTATTATAAAGCCCCAGACCAACATTATAAAAGTAAATATCACAGGAATTTTTGATAGCTCCTACCAGACTAAGACTACCGTGGCCATATCTCTGCCAGCATTTTTTAGGATAATCTCTACCGAGGCCCAGCCATATTCCTGCACAGCTTATTCTACTACTTTCAGTTATTATACCTTCAGCAAGACCGGCGTAAGCCGGAACTATCTTAATTGTTGAACCCGGCGGGTAAGGATTAACTGCCCTATTAATCTGAGGCTGATGATTCTCAGGATCTTTAAGAAAATCCATATCTTTCTTTGATATTCCCCCTGTAAATAATTCCTGGCTGTATGTAGGGTAACTTGCCATTGCCAGTATCTGACCATTATCTGCACTGAGTACCACCACTGCTCCGCCCGGTACATTGTAATACTCATTAGTATTAGAAATTTTTTTCTGTCTCACTTCCAGTATTGACTGGTAAAGTATTTCTTCTACAGCTCTCTGTAAATCAATATCAATTGTAAGATATAAATCATTTCCCTTAAGCGGTTCGGTTTTATCCAGCACACTTACCGGTCTTCCCAGAGGGTCAACTTCATATATAACTTTCCCTTTTCTACCCCTGAGTATGCTCTCATATGCTTCTTCAACACCACCCCATCCTATCAGATCTCCACCTTCATAGTTATTTTTATACTCTTCAGATTTTAATCTTGTCTCATCAATCTCACCAATATGTCCTAATACATGAGAAGCAAGGACACCATAATTATATTGCCTTAAATATATATCAATTACCTCAACCCCGGGTAGTTTATTGCTGTTTTCTTCAATATAAGTCATTTCAGCTTTATCTATATTCTGTTTTATGATAACTCTTTCTATATAAGAAACATTGGCCTTTTTTAGCTTTTCCTTTAACTGACTGTAGGGTATGTCCAGGCGATCACTTAAAATTTCCATAACTTCCTCATTATCTATAACAACATAAGGCTGGACAGCTACTGCTTTAACTGGAACACTCTTAACCAGTAATTTTCCATTGCGGTCATAAATATCACCACGTGAAGCCGGGATTGTTTTTTCCCTTGTAATATTTTGAGTTGCCAGCTCAGCATAGAGATTACCACTCATTACCTGTAAGAAGTACAGTCTCAGAGCTATTACAATTAATACTATTATTAGTAAATAAAGAAGGATTCTAAATCTTATCTTTATATTGGACCCCAAATTTAATCTCCTCACTTTCACTTCTGCCAGAACTCATTTTTATAAGAGGAAAGATAATAAACATTAAAATAATATTGCAAACCGGTCTGACTAACAACTCCAGAGAAATAGCTGACCAATCAATACTAAAATTAAATAAATAAAGCACCAGATTCAATATTAAAATATTAATCTCTGTTACTAAAAAAACAAGAAAGCTATAAGTTGTCCAGGCTGGTTTAAATCCCGCAGTTATGAGTTTATTAACAATAAAAGAATCAATTGCATAGATAAAAGCACTTATTCCAACGATATTACCCACCATAAGATCAAGTGTCATACCTGCAATAAACCCGGATAAAGCTCCCCAGAGCGTGCCATCAAACAGTGCAACAGCTATTATTATAACCATGATTAAATCAGAACTAATATAATACATCTTCAAGTATTCAAAAAAAACTATCTGCAGTAATAAACATATTATTATCAGAAAAAAATGTAAAAATTTAGAAAAAATTTTCATAATATCAGTTGTTACAACAATAAAATACTTATATTTAAATATTTAATTTATATTCATATTTATGCTTTTAATATATTTATGTTTATTATATCTATGTTCATGATTTTATTCTTTAACTACCATAACATACTCAATTCTCCTGAAATCAGCAAAAGGTTCTACTTCTATTACCTTATAGAGACCTTCCGGGTTTTCGGTAACTCTGCTTATTCTTCCAATTAAAATATCTGCAGGTAAATTGCTATATTCAGATGTTACCACTATATCACCTTTAAACACCGGTTCTTCCACTGGAATATAATTCAATATAATTTTCTTATCCTGATTTCCTTTTATAATACCGGTCTGTCTGGAAGACAGTATTCTTGCTCCTATCGCGCTCTGTGGATCATTAATAAGTCTTACATTAGATGAGCTGCTGCCAGCCTGCATAACAATTCCAATTAGCCCATCTTCATTAATTACACACATTCCTTCTCTGACTCCTTCGCTGCTACCGGCATTTAAAATAATTTCTGATTGCCATCCACTTTCATAAAAGCCTATTACTCTCGCTGCAACGGTTTCATAGTTTTTTCTAAGCTTTATATCAAGCAATTTCCTTAGAGAATCATTTTCAATTCTAAGATTTATATTATCTGCATATTCTCTTCTCAGAACCGAGTTTTCCTCCAGAAGTTTCTGATATTTTTCCCCGAGGTTTATATAATCTTTCATTGAATTAATAAACTTTATAAAAGGTCTTACAAACGAAGAAAACTTCTCCTGAACAGGTTTAAAAAAATCGACGGTTTTAGCTTTAATTTTTTTTATTAATCCAGCCTCTCTAAAGCTTACCGTTATAACTATCAGGCAGAGGATAATTATTAAACCAAGAACAATAAAATTTCTGGAACTTCTACTTAATCTAACCATGAGTAAAGTAAATATTTATAGATTGAACGCAAAACAAATTATCTTGAAAATTTAAGATATCTTTTCAGATCATCAAAGTCTTCGACACATTTTCCCGCTCCTATAGCTACTGCACCGAGTGGGTCTTCAGCAAGATATACCGGGCAGTGTGTTTCTCTACTAATTCTTTCGGCCAGACCTTTAAGCAATGATCCACCTCCTGCCATCATAATACCTTTTTTCATAATATCTGAAGAAAGCTCTGGAGGTGTAATGTCCAGAACTTCTACAATAGAATTCACAATATCGTTTATCACCTTTTCAAGAGCCTTTCTTATCTGCTGACTTGTGATAATAATTGTCCTTGGAAGGCCTGAAATCAGGTCTCTTCCGTTTATTTCCATCTTTTCCTCATTTTCAAGCGGAAATGCAGAACCAATTTCCATTTTAACTTTCTCTGCAGTCCTTTCACCAAGAAAAAGATTATGTTCTTTTTTAAGATAATAAATTATTGCTTCGTCCATCTCATCCCCGCCAATTCTCATCGACTGGCTCACAACTATTCCTCCAAGTGATATAACAGCTACTTCAGATGTTCCACCACCTATATCTACTATCATACTACCCCTTGGTTCATCTATTGGTAGACCGGCACCTATTGCTGCTGCAAGGGGCTCTTCAATTATATAAGCGGCTCTTGCTCCTGCCTGTTCAGTGGTTTCAATAACAGCTTTTCTCTCAACCGGAGTAATTCCTGATGGAACACAGATAACTATCCTCGGTCTGGCAAAAATTATATTTTTATGAACATTCTGAATAAAATACCTTAACATTTTTTCTGTTGTTTCAAAATCTGCAATTACACCGTCTTCTAAGGGCTTTATTGCTATTATATTATCAGGAGTCCTGCCTACCATAGTTTTTGCCTCTTTACCTACTGCAAGTACTTTTTTCTTTTCTTTATCAATCGCTACAACAGAGGGCTCATCAAGAACTATTCCTTTACCCCTTACATATACAAGTGTATTTGCTGTGCCGAGGTCTATACCCATATCTCTTCCAATTACGTTCAAGAAAAAATCAAACATTTGTTTCATCAACTCCTTAAATTAACAAAAAACATTAAATCCAAATTCCCTTAATAAGTCCACAAATTTCGCTACAGGAACTCCGGCTATATTATAAAAACAACCACTTACTTTCTCCACAAGCAAGCTCCCGTATCCAAGCACATTATAGGCTCCTGCTTTATCAAGTACATTTTCTCTTTCAACATATCTTTTAATCTCACCCGTAGTCAGTTTCCGGAATTTAACTTTCGTGGTTTCGGTATTACAAACATATTTACCTGAAATACTTTCTAAAACACACACTCCGGTTATCACTTTATGAGTCTTCCCTGAAAGAATTTTCAAAAAATCAATTGCCTGCTCTCTATCAAGCGGTTTGCCCATAGATTTACCGCCTGCATAAACAATGGTATCAAAACCGGCAATCAGAAATTGTCTCCCTTTATTATATTTATTATAATCTACCGCTGTTTTTTTAGAATTTTGTTTCCTTATACAATCATAAACGCTTCTTGTTTTTGCAATACTATTCCAGGCAACCGTTTTATAGGGATTTTTGTACTGCCTCTCCTCAAAATTCTCAGGTTTAATCACCTTAAAATCCACTCTGAAAAGCTCAAGTATTTCTTTTCTCCTTGGAGAAGCAGAAGCCAGAATTAATTCTTTTTTATCATCTTCTTCTTCCAACATCAGCCAGTAAAAAAGCAATAAGTAATCCTATTATAGCGCCAAGAGTAATATTAACATGTATGCCAAAATTTATATCTATTAAATACAAATTAAGACTGAGGGAATCTGTGCCTACTTTTAATCCCTTATCCAGAATCGGAATTATGTCTTTTAAAATATGACCGAGAATAGCTCCTATTACACCCCCGGCTAATACTATAAAAAAAACTACTTTGCCTCTTCTTTTTCCCATAACTAACCCTCTAAATGGTATCCTCTTCCTAAAATTTTATTTTTAGTTATTTAAAAAATAATTCGATTTCCCTTTTTGCGCTTTCCGGAGAATCTGACCCGTGAATTACATTTACAGTAACATCGACACCATAATCGCCTCTTATTGTCCCCTTTTTTGCTTTTCTGGAATCGGTAGGACCCATAAGTTCTCTTATTCTGGAAATTGAATTCTCTCCACTTACAACCATGATTACCGATGGCCCGGAGGTTATATAATCAATTAATGGATCAAAAAAATCTTTATCTTTATGCTCATAGTAATGCTTGCATGCGAGCTCCCGGCTAATTTTTGCCATTTTTAATTTTTCAATTTTAAAATTTTCTTTCTCAAGCCTTGATATAATTTCCCCTACAATTTTTTTCTTTACTCCATCAGGTTTTATTATAACAAGGCTTTTCTCAATATTGCTGGCTTCATCGCCAGCTTTTTTCTTCACCCCGGAAACACGACATTTTTCCATAAAAAACCCTTTTTATTAAATATTTCCTTTTTACTAAATATTTTTTTACTAAATATTTTTACCATATATTTATTGTGTGCTTCTGCAATAAGGACAAACTTTCCAGTTTAAATTTAAGGGTTTCCCGCAGCTTATGCAGGAGTTTTTCAATTTCTTCCTGCAATATGGACATATTAAAAATTCATCCTTTATGGGGCTACCACATGCCGGGCAGGCCAGCTGCCTGTTATCAAGAAGCATTTCCATCCTTTTAATCTCGAGATCTCTTTCAACCATATCATCTATGTATTCGGGTGGTCTTAGTATAAGGTACAGAATTAGTCCAAGAAAATTTAACAACAGTACAACAATTGCCCAGAAAACTGGAACAGTCTTATCTTCACTTCTGAGCCTCGCATCTCTATATATCCAGTAAACAAACGCAAGCCATATAATGATAAAAGAAAAAATTAT
>JAQVHC010000134.1 GCA_028696435.1 Actinomycetota bacterium
AGTTCCCTGTATTGTAAAAGATTTAAGTGAAAATGATACAAAGATAGTCTCTCTTGTAGAGAATATACAGAGAGAGGACCTTAATGATATTGATAAAGCTAACGCACTTATAGAACTAAAAGAAAGAACTAATTTAACCTGGGAAGAGATAGCATTTAAGTTAGGGATTTCTAAGAGGAGGGTTATGCAGATTGTGGGGCTTACAAAACTTCCGGACAGCATCCAAAAAGATTTAAAGGAAAAGAAACTATCTACAGCACATATCTTAGAGGTAAAAAAAATAAAAGAAAAAGAAAAAGCTAAAGAGGTACTGGATAAGGTAAAGGATGAAAAGCTATCTGTTAAAGATACAAGCGAGCTTGTAGATTATTTAAATAAAAATAAGAGCAATAGAGACAGTATTGGAAGGTTTGAAGAGATACAATTAAAGAGGATGAGAAAAAAGCACGAGGAAGAAAGACTAAAAAGCAGTAATTTTACAAGTGCTTTTGTAGCAAATAAAGACGCTTTTTTAAGTTCACTAAAAGAATATAGCGATTCAAATATTAAAGGCATTAGTGAAAAAGATAGAGCGGAAGTTTTAGAAGGAATATCTGATATTGAAAGATATATTAAACATATAAAAGAAATTATAAAAGGTTAAAGGGGGTTGCCGGATGCCATATATTGAAGTTATTGAAGAAATACTTGAAGAAGTAAAGACCTGGTTGTTTGCTCTTATAGGTGTTGTAACAGTAGTTGTAATAATAATACAGGGGATAAAATACCAGAGCGGAGATAGTGTAGAAAAGCAGGAGGCCATAAGGCATATCCGAAATAGTATTATGATGGGCGGGGGCGTATTTTTCCTTGTGTGGTTAGCTACATTTATAATAGGCAGAATGTCATCAGTTTAGAGAGGTGGCATTAAATGGGTATGGCAGATTGGATAAGTTCGGCTATTGATTTGTGGTTCCATAACACAATACAAGGGTTGAACGAGGAAATTTTTGAGACCATGTATTCTGTTATCGAGGACACTGTTATACAGCCAACAAATCCAAGTGAGTATATTACTAACTTTCCTGAATACCTCCGTTTGGCACAGGCATTTGCGGCGGCAATGCTTATTATATTTATTATAATTTCTGTTTTTAGACAGATATCCGGAACCATGTATCAGGGAGAAAAAAGCATGGGTCAGTATATACTTGATATTACACTTGCCGGACTGCTTATATTTTTACTCCCTGTTAGCGTAACAAAGATAATGATCCCTTTAAATAATCTAGTAATAGAATTACTTGGAAATATCGGTGTTGGTAAAAAAGGTGTTCTGGATTCATTTAGTTTTTTAGAGTGGTCTGGGCTGGGAGGGACTATATCATTTTTGCTTTTAAGCCTAGTTACCTCTTTTTCATTAGTTTTTTTTGCAATAGTTGGCGGTATAAGATATATAGAAACTCTCCTGGTAATACTTATCTCTCCACTCTTCGGGATTTCTATAATTAACGGATCTGAAGGGATTCAGATTTGGTCGCGGGAAGCAGTTGCTGTGGTATTTACCCAGTCGATACACTTTTTAATGTTAATCTTTATCGGATCAGCAATTAATTCTGTGTCAAACTATGTGTTATCCGGTTTGTTAACAATAGGAGCTGTAGTTGTAGCTATGAAAGGACCGCAGATCTTAAGGCAGTACTTATACAGGACCGGAACATCTTCTACAGTCGTAAGTGGTGCCGGTAGCGTTGGAAGGCTTGCCGCTATGAGAATGGTATTTAAATAATAGTTATGGACAGTGATTTTAAAGATAATAAAAGGAAGATCCCGAGGCATGTTGACGGGAGAATAAAAATAGGGATGCTTCCGCTTAAGAACTTTTTTATATTCCTGCCAATAGCGATAGCTATAGGTGTATTTGTTTTTTTGAATTTTACACCATTAACTCTTTTTGTAGGTGCTATTTTTATAGGTCTTGTTTTGGGGCTATTGGGAGAGTATCAGCAGAGGGAAACCGGCTATATGATGATCAGGGATATTTTAAGATATACATTATCAGGCGATAAGTATTTTGAAAGGGATACAAGCTATGTCAAACTTCATAAAAGATTTATTAGGAATAAAATCTAACGATAAAGAAAAAGGATTTGACCTCCCAATAGATAGTATTTCCGATCTTGTCAAGACAAAAGATGGTTATTATAAGATTGTCTTTAGAGTTATTCCAATTAATGGTGAGCTACTATCTGATAGTAATCTTGAAATGATAAGTGATGCTATTCAAGGTGCTTTATCGTCATTTGAGGGCAGACTGGGGATTTATATACAGTCTGAAAATATTAATATAGAAAATAATATTGAAAATATAGACAAGTTAAAGGAAGAGGTAAATTCAGAGGTAAAACTAGTCCTGCTTGAAAGACAAAAAGAATACCTCAAATCTATGTCTTCAATAAGCAGAAATGTATTAAATTTTTATACGGTCCTTGAGGTTAAAGAAAGTGACTATAACAGTGCCAGGGAGATTCTAAATGATGGATTTTTATCTTTTAAGGCAGAGCTTGAATCTCAAGGGATGTATGTTGAACAGCTTTTTAAGAAGGATATAATGAATTTACTGTATAAAAGAATGAACCCTGAAAGCAGTCAGGTAGAGCCTGTAGGTGTGGATTGGGATTTAGAAAATATACTTCCGGAAAATGCCAGGATATATAAGGACGGCAGGCATATTGAAATAGAAAACAGAGTTTACAGGTTTTTTTCGATAACCAAATACCCTCAGTCGGTTGAGAAATATAGGTGGCTAAGAAAGGTTTTTTCTTTTAATGGGGATATAAATATATCGATAATTTTAACCCCAAAAAACAAAGCCACTATTATGAATGAACTATCAAAGGCGGTAAATGAGCTTGGAGCAAAGGCACTCGACGCAAAAAAAGATGAAGCGTTAAGACAAAAATACCAGGCTGAAGCTGATAGTGCCAGGGATATGATAAATGAACTTGGTAATGACAATGTTAGCCTTTACGATACAAATATAACTATTGGCATATCTGCGGGGAGCGTGAAGGAGCTTAATACATTATCAAACCTTTTAAGGTCTAAAAT
>JAQVHC010000135.1 GCA_028696435.1 Actinomycetota bacterium
CATTTTGTAATTGCGGAAGTAAGCGTTGTTTTACCATGGTCCACATGGCCTATTGTTCCTATGTTTATATGAGGCTTTGTTCTTTCAAATTTTTGTTTAGCCATAATATATCCTTTCTCTGGTTAAATTTAATTTCCCATATTTTTATACATATTTAATAAACTATACTGCAATTCTACTTCCCCTGAACTTTTCTGCAATCTCATCAACAATTCTGGCAGGTGCAGGCTCATATTTTTTAAACTGCATCGTGAAAGTAGCGCGCCCCTGTGTTTTTGACCGTAAATCTGTAGCATAACCAAACATTTCCGCAAGTGGTACATCCGCTTTTATAATCCTGTTTTTATTCCTTAACGTTACTGATAATATTTTTCCTCTTCTTGAATTAAGATCACCTATAACTTCTCCCATATACTCATCAGGAGCAACCACTTCAACTTCCATTATAGGTTCCAGTAAAATAGGGAAGCATTTCTTCATAGCTTCTCTGGCAGCTTTTGAAGCTGCAATTTTGAAAGCCATTTCAGAAGAGTCAACTTCATGATAGGAACCATCCAGAAGTGTAGCTTTAATGTCAACAACCGGATAACCTGCTACCTCGCCACTCTGTAATGCATCTTTTATTCCCATTTCAATTGGCTTAATATAATCTTTTGGTATAATCCCACCTTTTGTTTTATCTTCAAATTCAAATCCTTTGCCATATGCATTCGGTTCGAAATGAATTATTACATGTCCATACTGACCTTTCCCACCACTTTGCCTGATATATTTGCCCTCAACACTGGCATCTCTTGTTATTGTCTCTCTATAGGATACCTGGGGCCTGCCAACATTTGCTTTTACACCAAACTCGCGCATCAATCTATCCACTATAACTTCGAGGTGCAACTCACCCATCCCGGAAATTATTGTTTGCCCGGTTTCACTGTCAGTCTCAACTCTAAAAGTAGGATCCTCTTCAGCTAATTTTGACAGTGCGCTGGCCAATTTTTCCTGATCAATTTTTGTCTTTGGTTCGATAGCAATTGATAGCACTGGTTCGGGAAAACTAATTGATTCATATACAATAGGTTTACTAACATCACATATAGTATCACCTGTTTTTGCTTTTTTTAAACCAACTACTACTACTATTTCCCCACAGTGGGCTTCTTTGATCTCTTTTCTGCTATTAGCATGCATCTCCAGCAACTTGCTTATTCTACTTTTTTCACCATTATTGGCATTCAGTACCTGGCTTCCGCTTTTTAAAGTTCCAGAATAAATCCGGAGGTAATTTAATTTTCCTACAAACGGATCCGTGGCTACTTTAAATATCAGGCCTGAAAAAGATTCGTTATCGCTAATTTCCCTTGTAACTTTTTTTCCATTAACTGGATTAATTCCTTCTGGTGGGAGAACATCTGCAGGAGACGGGAGATATTCTACAACCCCGTCTAATAAAGGCTGAACACCTTTATTCTTAAAAGATGCTCCACATAGCACCGGGACACCTTTAACATTAATAGTTATTTCCCTGATAGCTTTCTTTAATTCATCTTCACTTATTTCAATATTTTCAATATATTTATTTAAAATGTAATCATTATAATTAGCAATATTTTCAATAAGTTCCTGTCTGTATTTTTCTGCAACAGACTTTAGTTCCGCCGGTATATCTTCATACTCAAATCTGATACCCATTTCATCTTTATATATAATCGCCTTCATGCTTACGAGGTCAATTATTCCTATAAAATTTTCCTCTTTGCCTATCGGAATCTGTACTGGAAGGGGATTGGCTCCAAGCCTCGTTTTAATCATGTCCAGTACATAAAAGAAGTCTGCCCCGCTACGGTCCATTTTATTAACAAATGCAATTCTTGGAACATTATATTTATCCGCCTGCCTCCATACAGTTTCAGACTGGGGTTCAACACCTCCAACAGCACAGAAAATCGCAATCATACCATCCAGTACACGAAGTGACCTTTCGACTTCTACTGTAAAATCAACATGGCCCGGTGTATCAATTATATTTATTTTATGGCCTTTCCAGAAACAGGTTGTCGCAGCAGAAGTAATAGTGATTCCTCTCTCCTGTTCCTGCACCATCCAGTCCATAACTGCAGCACCATCATGAACTTCACCTATTTTATAAGTTTTACCTGTATAGTATAGGATACGCTCTGTGGTTGTTGTTTTACCCGCATCAATATGAGCGGTTATACCTATATTTCTAATATTTTTTAATGAAACATAATTTTCCATTAATAAATCACCTTATCTACATATATTGCTACCATCTATAGTGTGCAAATGCCCTGTTTGCCTCTGCCATTTTGTGTAAATCTTCCTTCTTTTTAATACTACTTCCTGTATTACTTGCGCCATCAAGAATCTCTGCAGCTAATCTTTCTGCCATAGTTTTTTCTTTTCTTTTACTTGCGAAATCTATAAGCCACCTGATAGCCAGCGTGTTTGCTCTTTCTGCGGACACCTCAACGGGTACCTGATAAGTTGCCCCACCTACTCTTCTCGGTTTTATTTCCAGAACAGGTCTTACATTATCAAGACATTTTTCCAGTATCACCAGTGGATTCTCTTTTGTTTTTTCTTCAAGAATCTTCAAACTGTTGTAGACTATACTTTCAGCAACGCTTTTTTTACCGTCTTTTAAAACTTTGTTAATTAGTTGAGAAACAACTTCGTTCTTATAAACGGGATCTATACTTATTGTTCTTTTTTGTAGTACCCCTTTTCTTGACATTCTCTTATAGCTCCTCTTATAGCTCCTTATATAATCTATAATCCTTATATAATAATTACTTTGGCTTTTTTGTTCCATATCTGGAACGGGAAGATTTTCTATCCTCAACTCCAGCTGTGTCTAACGTACCCCTGACAATCTTATATCTTACTCCAGGTAAATCTTTAACTCTACCACCCCTTACAAGAACGATAGAGTGTTCCTGTAGATTATGGCCAATTCCTGGAATGTATGCTGTCACTTCAGCCCCATTTGTCAACCTCACCCTTGCAACTTTACGTAGCGCTGAATTTGGTTTTTTAGGAGTAGTAGTATACACTCTCAGGCACACGC
>JAQVHC010000030.1 GCA_028696435.1 Actinomycetota bacterium
AAAGAACAAAATATATATAATGATAGTTAATTATTTTATAATAAGCAAAAGAGGTTATTATGACAGCATTAGAAATAGTTGGTCTTGTAGCGATAATTCTTATTTCTGCATTTGCGGTAGTTGCGATCATTGTTGCCATACCTTTATTTAAATTAATAAATAAAATTAAATACCTGGTAGAAAAACTAAATGAAAGCCTGGTTCCTACAGCAGAAAAACTTAAGGAAACAATAACCAATCTTAATACGGAAGTTAGCTCGGTTGTAGATCTTACCCAGAGCATAAGTTCAATTGTGGAGCAGCTTGAAAAGATCATAAGACTCGCAAGAGTTCTTCTAACCAGTCCTATAATCAAGATCGTAAGCACCTCAGCTGCTTTTATAAGTAGTCTTAAAGATGTCGTTACGAAAAAAAATGAGGAGGAAATAAGGAGGGATAGTAATGAATAAAGAAAAAGATAAAAAAAGTTGTTTTCCCGGGATACTAACAGCACTTTTAATCGGCCTCTCCACAGGTTTTATCCTTGGAATATTATTTGCTCCTAAATCTGGAAGAGAGACAGAAAAAGAAATAAAGAAAAAAAGTATAGAATTGATTGAGAAAGGTAAGAGCAGCCTGGACGAATTTACATGTAGAGCGAGAGATTATATGGATAAAAGTAAAAGCAAGCTTGCTGAATTAAGAAGTAAAGGAGAAAGTTTTGCTGAAACAAGTAAGGAAAAAATAGCTGACTTATCTAAAGTTGTTAGCTCTGAAACCAGCAAGGCCGGTGAAAAGATTAAAAGAGTAGTTGATAAAGGAAAAAAAACATCAAAGAGGATAGAAGAAGAACTGTCGTAATAAGAGAATGCGGGTTTAATTGATAGAAAAGAGAGTTGTTAAAAAAATTTTAAATATATTGCTCGGGAATGGCGCAGATTTTTCCGAGGTTTTTGTTCAAAAAAAAGCTTTCAATAATTTACGGTTAGAAGATAGTAAAGTTGAAAATTCTACCAGTGGAAGTGAACTTGGTTGTGGACTGAGAGTCTGGGCTGGTGAGAGTACTTTTTATGCTTATATAGATTCCATTAAAGAAGATAAGTTAATAAATGCAGCCAGAGTTTTAAGTTCAGCAGTAAATGGTAGTAGCAAGGTTAAAGTTCTGAATCTTACAGAGACTAGAAGCTCTTATGATATAAGTATTAAAAAGGCTCCTTCTGCCGTTCAGCCGGATGATAAGATAGAAATTCTAAGGCTTATTGACAGAGAATCAAGAAATTTTAGTTCTCATATTGTCCAGGTTACATCTGTTCTTTCTGATGTAGAAGAAGAAATATTTGTTGCAAATTCTTATGGATTTTTTTCCTCAGAAAAATCAGTAAGAACATTGCTGGGATTGAGCATTGTAGCAAAAAGAGGAAATGATGTCGGGACTGCTTATAAATCGATTGGACGTACATGTGGTTACGAGTTATTTGAAAAAGAAAATCTGGCAGAGCTGGCTGTAAAAACATCAGGTGTTGCTGTTACCATGCTTGATGCTGTGGATGCGCCGGCAGGGGAGCTTCCTGTAGTAATAGGTCCGGCTTTTGGTGGTGTTATCTTTCACGAAGCATGTGGCCATGGATTGGAAGCTGATGCGGTACTGAAAGGCGCTTCAGTTTTTAAGGATAAGATAGGAAAGAAAATTGCCAGTGAAGTTGTAACCGCTATTGATGATTCTACTATTGAGTATCGCTGGGGTTCATATAAATTCGATGGAGAAGGATTCCCATCCTGTAGAACTGTGCTGATAAAGGATGGCATTCTACAGAGTTATATTAATGATCTTAAAACTTCAAGAAAGATGGGGGAAAGTCAGACTGGAAACGGTAGAAGGCAGTCCTATAGATACATACCATATCCGAGGATGAGTAATACTTACATAGACAGGGGAATCGAGGAACCTGAATCAATTATAGGGTCTGTAAATAAAGGAATATATGCAAAGGAATTTGCAGGTGGTCAGGTTGATCCTGTAACGGGAAATTTTGTATTTGGAATTAGTGAGGGTTATCTGATAGAGGGAGGAAAAATAAGTTTTCCGATAAAAGATGCTACTTTAATAGGCAATGGTCCTGATATTTTGAAAAAAATAGAAGCAGTGGGGAATAATCTTGATTTTGCTCCGGGCTTTTGTGGTAAAAATGGGCAGTCAGTTCCAAATGAAGTAGGCCAGCCTACAATAAAAGTAAGTAAAATTACTGTAGGGGGGACAAAAAAATAAATGAAAAATGATATAAAATATAAAATACGGGGAAATCGGTTAATAAAAATATGTAAAGATACTGCTTTAAAAATAAGAAATTATGATGTGGATGAATTTGAAATTTTTACTGCGAGTTCGGTTCAAAATGAAATAGAAATTTTTAAAAGAAATGTGGAGAATTTATCGTTTTCGGATTCTACAGGTATAGGAATAAGAGTTTTTAAGGATAAATCGATTGGATATGCATATACCACTGTGCTTGAAGATAGTAGTATAGAAGATTGTATCCAGAAAGCTGTATCAAATAGTAAAATTACAGAAAAAGATGAATATAATTATTTACCAAAGGATGAAGAAATTGTCTTAAAAAATAAACTTATAGATGACAGCTTATTATTTAAAGAAAGTTTTTTAGATTATAGTGTAGAGGACAAGATTGCTCTTTCAAAAAAATTAGAGATTTTAACCTTAAATAAGGATAAAAAAATCACTGATATAGAAAATGTTATATATAATGATAATATTTATGAAACTGCAATTTTAAATTCCACTGGATTCTGTGATAAATATAAGGCAACTTCGTGTTTTATTTATGTTAACGCAATTTCAAAGGAAAAAGACGATACATCAACAGGAGATTTTTTTGGGTGTGGTCGTACCCCGGCTGATCTTGATCTTGATAGGATCGCAGGCAAGGCGGCTGATAGGTCTGTTTCAATTCTTGGTGGTAAAAAAATAAAATCTCAAAAAGCTACTCTTATTCTGGACCCGGTTGTTTCTACTCAATTCCTTGGCATTATAGCTGATGGTATTACAGCAGATGCAGTTCAAAAAAAGAAATCACTGTTTGAAGGAAGAATTGGTGAGAAAATATTTTTGTCTGAAATAAATATATTTGATGACGGTACGTTACCGGATGGGCTTTCCTCGAGGCCGTTTGATGGTGAGGGTGTAATTAAAGGTAAAACGTGTGTATTTAAAAATGGTTATCTAAAAACCTATCTTTATAACACTTACACTGCAAGAAAAGATAAAACTCTGTCAACAGGCAACGCTGTAAGAGCTTCCTACCGTTCAGTGCCGGAGGTAGGAATTTCAAACTTTTATATGGAACCATCAAATATTGATTTTAATCAGCTTCTAAGGGATATGGGAAGCGGTTTCTATGTAATGGATATAATAGGCCTTCATTCAGGTGTTAATCCAGTTTCGGGGCAGATAAGTGTCGGGGCGAAGGGATTATGGGTAGAAAATGGAAGTCCGGAATATCCGGTTAAAGAAGTAACCATAGCTACTGATATATTAAGTTTTTGCAGGAGCATCAAAAAGATTGGAAATGACCTGTGGTTTGCACCTGCAGGAGGTTATATTGGATGTCCTTCACTACTTATCGATAATATAATGATAAGTGGAAAATAAACTAAACTTTTTTATGTACGCATATAAAAATCTCTAATCATAGTCCTGTCTAAAATCGATTTAAAAGAAAGTCAGACAAATACAGCAGAAAAACCAAATTGGAAAAGAGTAAGTTTACCCGGCAATAATAAACCTTACATAACCTACTGTTTGATATACTGTTGTTACTATAATTCCTGCAATTAAGACCCCGATGAGAATATGAAGCAGGGCTTTCCTGGGGGGAATACCAAAAACAAAGGCAATAAGGGCACCCGTCCAGCCTCCAGTCATAGGTAATGGTATCCCTACAAATGTTATGAGTGCAAAACCTTCATACAACTCAAATTTTTTTGAGTGGCGCTGTCTTGTATGATTAAAGAGCCAGGTAAAAAATCTATTAAAAATTTTAAATCTATTCATAAGAAATCTGGATACAGGTTCTAAAATCCAGAGTATAGCAACTACCGGCACCATATTTCCCAGTACTGATATAATGTAAGTTTCAACAATATTCATTGAGTATGTAGAAAGCGCAACAGGAATTGATGCTCTGAGTTCACCAATAGGGGTCATTGCAATAAAGAAAGTTGCTAAACGTGGCGATATAAATTCTAAAAATTTTGAAAAATCCATACAAATACTAATATCTATTTTTTATTTTTAATTTTTTTATGCTAATATTTACACTTGATTATAAATTACCAAAAAGAATTCTAACTATTATATAAGTTGAATATTATACAGTCAATTATTTTAGGTGTAATTCAGGGAATTACTGAATTTTTTCCTGTAAGTAGTTCAGGGCATATGGTTATTTTACCGTACCTTTTTGGCTGGGATTATCAGCCTCTATATTTTGCTGTAACTGTTCATTTTGCAACACTTGCTGCTGTAATAACCATTTTTTACAGGGATATATATGAAATATTAAAAGCTCTGGTTCTGGGTATTTTTAAGAGGGAGCAGAGGAACTCAAATAATTTTAAAACCGGGATATTTTTAATTGTAGCAACTATTCCGGCCGCAATTGTTGGATTTTTACTGGATGACTATGTAGAAAATTTATTTAGTGAGCCACTGATTGTAGCAGCATTTCTTATTATTACTGCGTTATTTTTAGTTTATAGTGAAATGAGAGGAAAAAGAATTGAAACCAGTAAAGTTGATTTTAATTTATTTATAGCCACGATGACAGGAATAGGACAGGCCCTGGCTATCCTACCCGGGCTTTCAAGGTCTGGCACAACTATATCATTTGCAAGATTTTTTGGAGTCAGGAGAGACGAAGCTGTTAGATTTTCTTTTTTACTCTCGGTACCGATTATTTTTGGATCGTTTATTCTTGAGATATTCCGTTCATCGGATATTATTTTTGGTGGAGGACCGGAAGTAGTGCAGGGTCTTATTGCAGGTTTTATTTCAGCATACCTTGCAGGATTGTTTGCAATAAAGTTTATGGTTAAAATAGTGAAAAAAAGAAATTTAAACGTATTTGCTATTTATTGCACATGTCTGGCAGTAGTTGTTTTTATTTTTTATATTATAAATAGATTTATGTAAAAAAGGTTAAAATAAAAAGGGAGTGGTATAGATATAATGAAAGGCGTTATATTAGCAGGCGGACTTGGAAAGCGACTTATGCCATGTACCAAGGTCACTAACAAACATCTTCTGCCGGTTTACAATAAACCGATGATATATTATCCTCTAAAAACTCTGGTAAGTGCAGGACTGGAAGATATTATGATAGTTACCGGTGGGAGTCATGCCGGTGATTTTTTAAGACTTCTGGGTAATGGCAGTGAGTTTGGACTTAAAGATATAAGTTATACTTATCAGGAGGGCGAAGGCGGCATAGCTGATGCTCTGAGATTAGCGGAGAATTTTATTGATAATGACAAATTAGTAGTAATGCTCGGAGATAATATAATTGAGGATGATATTACTGATGCGGTTAAAGAATTTGAAAGACAGAAAGAGGGCGCGAAAATATTTTTAAAAGAGGTCAGCGACCCTGAGAGATTTGGTGTAGCGGAACTTAGGGATGGAAAAGTTATAAATATTGAGGAAAAACCTGCAAAACCAAAAAGCAATTATGCTGTTACAGGACTTTACATGTATAACAGTGACGTGTTTGAAATAATTGATACCCTTAAACCTTCGGACAGGGGAGAACTTGAGATAACAGATGTTAACAACCAGTATATTGCAAGAGGAGTAATGACCTATTCTATTTTAAAAGGGTGGTGGAGTGATGCCGGTACGTTTGAATCGTTATTTAAAGCTAGTTCTCTTGTAAGGGAAAAATTAAAACGAGATGATAATCTTTCTTTCTAATTACATAGTATCTTTTTATTTTTTTTAGAAAACAGATTATAAGCCTATTTTATTAATAAAATAGATTATTTAAAGTAATCAACCTGTATCATACTTATAAATCCGGGTATTAGATCACATATACAATTAAATTATAACTATATTTCGATATTTATTATTTTAGTTGAATTACAATAGAAACATCTTGTTATATTGTGAGAGCTCTGCCAGTCATTATCTCTGGTTAAAAAAGCCCAGGTAAGAAAATCTACATCATTTTTATTATCCATATTTTGATAAATATAGGCGGTTCCCTCTTCTTTTACTGTGCCTATAAACTTGAAAGTATTTCCGCAGTTCTGACACTTATACATAAGTCCTCCCGGGTTGTTTTTGGTTAAAATATGTTATTATCAGTTATTATAGTAAATTATCAGCAAATATCAACATATTAATCATACAAATTTAATAAATCTCTGATAAATTTATAAGCAGCATTCTGTTATGACATCTGTAGTTTAATTATAGAGTAAATTATTGACTAAAAAAAACACCTTTGATAATATCATCTTGTAATAATAAAAATTATTATTTTATAATGCCATGCAAATGAGAGTTGAAAAACAGAAAGTAAGAGTAAGGATTAAAACAGAATCTGCTATTATAAAAGGTACAGTGCATACTTTACCCGATGGCAGATTGAGTGACTACATAACTTCACAGAAAAATAGATTTATACCTGTAACAGATGTAGAAATACTCTATATTGACGAAAGTGGAAGAATAATGAATAAAGATAACACCAAAAGAGAAGTAGTTTTTATAAATGTAGAAAAAATAGAAATAATAGAATACGTATAGATAAAATACCTTTGATTTTATACTTTCTTTAATAAAAAAACTCTACAAAGATAGATTAGTAATGCTAATATTAGAAGGGAAATGTAATGTCGGAATTTGTTCATCAACTAACAGAGTCAAATTTTGAAAGCGAAGTAATTAATTCAGAAAAGCCAGTGCTTGTGGATTTCTGGGCTCCCTGGTGTGGACCATGCAAATTGATTGCTCCTGAAGTTGAAAAACTTGCAGAAGAAAAACAAAACGAATTAAAAGTTGGAAAACTAAATGTGGATGATAATAGAGGTATTGCGATAAAATATGGTATAAATAGTATTCCTGCGCTACTTCTATTTAAGAATGGTGAAGTGGTTAAAACACTTGTTGGCGCTATGCCTAAAGAGGAAATATTAAAAGAAATTTCTCAGTTTTTATAATTGAATTTATATATTAATGCACAGGATTCTTATTGGAACTTCCGGCTATAGTTATGATGACTGGAATGGTAGTTTTTACCCCGCAGGACTTGACAGGAAAGAACAACTTAAGTTCTACAGCAATATATTTAATACAGTCGAGATAAATTTTACTTACTATATGCTTCCATATCCCCGGATATTTAAAAGTATGGTTGAAAAAGTTGGCAATGATTTTGTTTTTTCGGTTAAAGCACACAGTGCTGTTACACATACGAGAGATTTTAAGAAAGAAGATGTTGGAAAGTTTATTCTCTCACTCAGGCCTTTAATTGAAACAAACAGAATGGGAACAGTTCTTCTTCAGTTTCCCTGGTCTTTTAAGTTCAGTAAAGAAAATCTTGATTATTTAACCCGGGTAAGGGAAAGCTTTGAAGATTTTGATCTTTGTGCAGAATTTAGAAATAACAGCTGGCTAAGAGAAGAAACTATAAAACACTTGAGGAATTTAAATATGGGATTCTGCAATGTTGATGAGCCACGGTTGAAGGGGCTGCTTCCCCCTACGAGCATATATACTACTAAAACAGGATATATAAGGTTCCATGGCAGAAATAATCTTAACTGGTGGAAACCCGGATATTCTTATCAGAGATATGATTACCTTTATACGGAGGAAGAGTTAGAAGAATGGATACCCGGGATAAAAGAGCTGGCAGTAAATACAAAAAAAACCTATATATATTTTAATAATCATTATAAGGCACAGGCTGTAAGGTCTGCCAGGGTCCTTCAGGGACTTATTGAAAAGAACAATATTTACACTTCACAAAATTAGACTAATTATATAAAATCTATGGAATAGTTTTTAAACTAATTATTTTAAGCTAAATCTGGGATAATTATTTAAACTAGTTATTCATAAACCAGCAAATAAATTTATAAAGGTACGGTTATATGTTTAAAAAAGTAGAGAGTAATGTAGATCTTGTAAAACTTGAAGAAAATATTCTTTCTTTCTGGAAAGAAAATAATATTTTTGAAAAAAGCCTCGATAAAAATAAATCAAAAAAAAGGTTTGTTTTTTATGAAGGCCCTCCTACTGCAAATGGTGCACCCGGCGTGCATCATGTGCTTTCACGTGTATATAAGGATATTTTTCCAAGATATAAAACTATGAAAGGTTACTATGTACCGAGAAAAGCAGGGTGGGATACGCACGGGCTTCCTGTAGAACTTGAAGTGGAAAAAGAACTCAATATTAATTCAAAGAAAGAGATAGAAGAGATTGGTATTGAGAAATTCAATGAGCTCTGCAGACAGAGTGTCATGAAATATGAGGAAGAGTGGAAGAAACTTACCGAGCGAATAGGGTTCTGGCTTGATATGGATAACGCATACCTTACCTTTAAGAATGACTATATTGAAACTGTGTGGTGGATATTAAAGACTATATGGGATAAGAATTTATTATATCAGGACTACAAGATAGTTCCCTACTGCCCGCGCTGTGGAACCCCACTTTCATCGCATGAGCTGGCTCTTGGTTATAGTGAAGTTGAAGATTATTCTATAATAGTAAAATTCCCTCATGCTGAAAAGGAGAATACTTATTTTCTGGTATGGACTACAACTCCCTGGACCCTGATTTCTAATGTGGCAGTGGCTGTAAATAAGAACCTGGATTATGCTGAGGTCGATTTCAAAGGTGAAAATTTAATACTGGCAGAAGACTTAATTCAAGAAGTCTTTGGCGAAAGTAAAGAATATAAAATTCTCAATAAATTTAAAGGAAGCGAAATTATTTCTTCCAGGTACAGGCCACTATATGATTATACCGATTCTGATAGTGATAAAAATAATGCATTCAGAGTTATAGGCGGTGATTTCGTCTCAGTTGAAGAGGGTACAGGAATTGTTCATATAGCGCCTGCTTTCGGAGAAGATGACATGAATGCAGGCAAAGAGAATAACCTTCCTATTGTGCAGATGGTAGATGAGGATGGTAGATTTAAAAGTAGAGTAGCTGGATTTGCTTTTATGAATACAGAAGAAGCTAATCCAAAAATAATAGAGGACCTGGAAAAAAGAAAGTTGCTTTTTGGAATAAAAAAGATAAAGCACTCATATCCTTTCTGCTGGAGATGCGATAGCAGATTGATGTATTATGCCAAAAAAAGCTGGTATATAAGAACCTCTGCTGTCAAAGATGACCTTATAAAATCCAATGAAGAAGTTAACTGGTATCCAGAACATATAAAATATGGAAGGTTTGGAAAATGGCTCGAAAATAATGTAGACTGGGCTCTCACAAGAGAAAGATACTGGGGGACGCCTCTTCCTGTATGGGTCGATGATAATGGCCATAAAATTTGTATTGGAAGCATTGAAGAATTAAAAGAAAAAGCAGTTAATATGCCCTCCGAGCTGGATCTACACAGGCCCTACGTAGATGATATTATTATAAAATGTCCGGAATGTGGAAGTGAGATGAGAAGGGTGCCCGAAGTGATAGATGTGTGGTTTGATTCTGGTTCAATGCCTTATGCGCAGTTTCATTATCCTTTTGAAAATGTGGAATTATTTGAGCAAAGTTTCCCGGCTGATTTTATATGTGAGGCAATTGACCAGACGAGAGGATGGTTCTATACGTTACTTGTTATTTCTACACTGTTATTTAAAAAATCCTGTTATAAGAATGTACTCTGCCTTGGACTTATAAATGATGAAAAGGGACAGAAAATGTCCAAATCTAAAGGTAATGTAATAAACCCATGGGATATTTTAAATAAGCAGGGAGCGGATGCTCTGAGGTGGTATTTTTTTACGGGTGTATCACCGTGGCTACCTAAAAATTTCTCCGCTAAAGCTATTGATGAGGTTATAAGAAAATTTATACTTACTCTATGGAACACCTACTCTTTTTTTGTGATCTATGCAAATATAGATAATTTTAATCCATGTGATTACGAACTGGAGGTAAAAGACAGGACTGAAATAGACCGATGGATAATATCTGAACTTAACCAGACAATAAAAAAGGTAAACGAGCTTATGGATAACTATAATGTTACGGAAAGCGGAAGAGCAATCCAGAATTTTGTTGATGCTCTATCTAACTGGTATGTTAGAAGGAGCAGAAGGAGATTCTGGAAGAGTGAGGAAGATAGAGATAAGATAAGCGCCTATAAAACACTTTATGAATGCCTTGTAGATGTTTCAAAATTATGTGCGCCCTTTATACCTTTTTTAAGTGAGGAAATCTATAGAAATTTAACTGGCAGCACTGGAAGCGGTGAAGAAAGTGTGCATCTTGAAAGCTATCCTGTTGCTGATGATAGTCTGATAGATGAAGACCTTAGTTTTAAGATGGAAACAGCCAGAAAAGTGGTTAATCTTGGAAGAGCAATAAGAAGTAAAATCAATATTAAAATAAGACAGCCTCTCGAAGAAATCGTAATTTATTTTGAGACAGATAAAAGAAAAGAGGAGGCTATAAGTCATTTTAGCGATATTATTATGAGTGAACTCAATGTAAAGAAAATAAGATTTGCAGGAACTATTGATGAGCTGGTTTCATATGAAATAAAACCCAATCTTCCTCTGCTGGGTAAAAAATATGGAAACCTTGTCCCGAAAATAAAAGAGGCACTGGTTGCTGAAAATTCAATCCGCACTGCTCTTAAGGTAAAAAATAATAAAAATGTAAGTTTGACAATAGATGGAAGGCAGATAGAAATATTACCCGGGGAGATTCTGGTTGAGATGAGAAATAAAGAAGGCTTTGGAGTAGAAAGTGATGGAGAATTTACAGTCGGGCTTTCCAGTGTTGTATCAGAAGAGCTTCTGGAAGAAGGTTTTTGCAGGGAACTTGTGCATCAAATACAGAATTTAAGGAAGGAAGCAGGTTTTAAAATTGAAAATACTATAGAGCTTGCAATCGAACCAGAGATTGATGAAAAAATTTTAAATAAATTTAAAGATTATATAATGAAAGAGACTCTCACCAGATCTTTAGTTTCTGAGTTTAAAGAAGATATGTATGTTAAAGAAGCCAGAGTAGAGGGTAAAAAAATAAGGATTGGCATGAGAGTTGTAGGGAGTATTGTTTAGGATGGCAGATAAAAAAACCAGGAATATTTTATTAAGTGTATATTTTGTAATGGCCGCTACCGGAGTGCTTGTTCTTGACCAGGCAACAAAATATCTTGTAATACAGAAAGTCCCTATAAATACATCTGTCGAAGTAATAGATGGATTCTTTTATATAACCCATGTAAATAACACAGGCGCTGCATTTGGAATATTCCAGGAATATACAAAAGTTTTAACTGTAATATCAATTGTTGCTATTTTTTTGATTGTTCTTTTAAAGCTTGTAGTTAAAATTGATACTGTTTTATATAACATTTCACTTGGCTTTATTCTGGGGGGAGCGCTTGGTAATCTTATTGATAGATATTTTGTGGGAAGGGTTACTGATTTTTTAAATTTTACCTTTTTTGGTGCTGTATTTAATATAGCCGATCTCTTTATTAATGTTGGATTTATTCTTGCTATAATTATATTGCTTATAGAATATAGAAAAGAAAAAAGGCTAAAAAGGAGTTGATTAAGAAAGAAAATAATATTTTAAGTTTTATAGTGGACGCTGAAAGTTCAGGACAGAGAATAGACAGATTTTTAACCTGTAAAATAAAAGATGAGTCAAGAAGCTATATTCAGAGCATAATAAGTGATAGTAAAGTAAAAGTTAATGGACAAATAGTAAGCAAAAATTACAGAATTGCCGAAAAAGACATAATTACAGTCGAATTTACAGGCAAACGCGATTCTAATAGTGTAATAAAACCACAAAAAATCAACCTGAAGATAGTATATGAAGATAGTTATCTTCTCGTAATTTCCAAAGAGCCGGGAATGCTTACTCATCCTGTGCCCGGTTCTGATAAGGATACAGTGGTGAATGCATTACTTTATCATTGTGATACTTTATCGGATTTATATGGGAGAGATAGAGCTGGAATTGTCCATAGACTTGATAAAGATACTTCAGGACTGATGATTGTAGCTAAGAATAATAATATCCACCAATTATTATCTGAAAAATTTAAAAATAGGGAAATAAAGAAAACTTATTCTGCACTGGTACTGGGAAGATTTATGGAAAAAAGAGGAGAGATAATAATGCCGGTGGGTCGTTCGCGGCTGGATAGAAAAAAGATGTGTGTATCAATTGATACTGGTAGAAATGCAGTAACAGAATTTGAAGTAAAGGAAGAATTTGAAAATATGACTTTACTGGATGTATATCCTGAAACTGGAAGAACACATCAAATTAGAGTACACTTAAGCTATATCGGCCATCCGGTAATAGGGGATAAGGTATATGGTAATAGTGAATCAAAAAAGATGGCCAGAGAGCTTGAGCTAAAAAGGCAGTTTTTACATGCAAAAAGATTAGAGTTTAACCATCCTGTAACAGGGAAGGATGTAATACTTGAAGATGAACTGGCAGATGATTTGTTAAGATGTCTTAAGGTTCTGAGGGGGGTAGATTTAAGATGAAGGATTAATCTATAGATATCCTTAAAATTTTTTATTAACTATTTTTTAAAAGGAGATTATAAATTGGCAAATATAAGAAGAGTTGTACTGGACGTACTTAAACCCCACTCACCCGGCATAGTAGCACTTGCAACAAAACTTGCAGATCTTTCCGGTGTTTATGGGGTAGATATATCATTAATCGAGATGGATCAGAAAGTAGAAAATGTTAAAGTAACCTGTGAGGGTGATTCAATAGATTATGAAAAAGTAGAGCAGGTTATAAAGGAATGTGGCGCTTCTATACACAGTCTGGATAAAGTATCAGTAGGGACCAGTTTGATTGAGGAAGCTATAACCCATCAGGATTAAAACCCATCAGAACCAGGCAAAGGAAAAGAAATTTAATTTAATCTAAATTTATCCATATCTACTGTTTTGTAAAATTTCTATAATTATAAATTTCTATAATTATCAGGTAAAAAAAATTAATATGCGGTAAAATAGTGCGGTAAGAAAATTGATTGATGGAAATTAGCCGGCAAATATATATAACTGCAAATTAAAACCGCGATTATAAGAGCTAGTTATAT
>JAQVHC010000031.1 GCA_028696435.1 Actinomycetota bacterium
GGTACCCTCCCATAGATGAGGTGCGTGAGAGATTAATATCTTCTCCTTCTCTGTTATTTTTTCTTCTGTTTCTTTTTCTATTGTTTTTTCTGTCATTTTTTCTATCGCTTTTCCGCTATTTCTTTTTTCATTGTTTTCCTGTTATTCTCTCTTCTATTGTTTTTCTACCATTTCTTTTTCTATTGTTACACTGTTATTTTTATTTATCTGCTTTCTTTCTGGCAAGTACACTTTTACCAGTTTTTATATATCCTACAATTGGAATATTCGCCGGACAAACGTAGGCACAGGAACCACATTCAATACAATTGTCAATATAATATTCCCTGCAATTTTCAAAATTTCCCCTCTTTACATATCTGGCAAACATAAGAGGCATAAGATTCATCGGACATGCATTAACACATCTACCGCAATTTATACAATTCTGTTCATCCTGAATTCTTCTTTTCATCACCAGAACACAGTTTGTCCCTTTAGTTATTGGAAAATCTATATCTACAATAGAAAGGCCCATCATAGGTCCACCTGCGATCACGCTATTTATTTCACCTCTAAATCCTCCACATTTTTCAATAAGCGAATTTATGGACATACCGAGTCTTACCTGTAAATTTTTTGGATTTATAACATTACCGGTTACTGTTACTACCCTGTCTATAAGCGGTTTACCCTCAATTACCGCATCATATATTGCTTTCGAAGTTGCGACATTATTCACTATAACTCCGACATCCATTGGGAGGCCACCCATTGGAACAGTCCTGCCTGTTACAGTTTTGATCAATGACTTCTCTGCCCCCATGGGGTACCTTGATTTTAGTGAGACTATTTTAAACAAATTACTAAAATCCATCATTACTATAAGTTCCTGAAGCTTATTTATAGCATCTCTTTTATTATCTTCTATCGCTATGTATATATTCTGCGGGGAAAGTATGTTGTTTATAATATAAAGCCCTATCAAAATTTCCCTGCCATTTTCAAGCATGAGCCTATGGTCCGAAGTTATAAAAGGCTCACACTCGCACCCATTAAGAATAACAGTATCAATTTTTTTATCCGGTGGTGGATTAAGTTTCACATGGGTTGGAAATGTCGCTCCTCCAAGACCAACGATTCCAGCCTCTCTTATCATGTCGAGTATTTCCTTTTTATCCAGGGATTCAATTATTCTTTTCAAACTGTTAAAGTCTTCTGATTTATGCATGTCAAATAATTCAGCCAACTCAACCCATGAATCTTTCCCATCAGATTCTATTACAGCAGCATCTATTAATCCACTTGTTACCGGATTTACCAGTTTTATAATTTTGTCGACTTTCCCTGAAATTGGAGAATGAATAGGACTGGAAACATAGCTATCAGAATCTGCTATTTTCTGACCTGTTTTGACCAAATCTCCTCTATCAATTATAAACTCACAGGGAGCACCGGTACTCTGTTGAACAGGAATGGTTACTTTTTGTGGTGGAGGAAGAACTTCAATAAATTTTTTAGCAGTGACTTTATTCTCCGGTAGTGATAAACCCTTAAATGCACTTTTCTTTCTAATAACAATTTCCATATTATACTTATCTATGCTTATTTTAAATTTAAAAAAGTAAAACCAGAAAGTATTTTACCTTATATATTCTGAAATGCCAGAAGATTTATAAATTTTTCCTTCAGAATCAATTATAAAAGCTTCAACATTATCAAGAGATTCAACCAGTTTCATTCCATCATCAGGCCCCATTACAAAGACAGAAGTAGCCAGAACATCGGCATCCGTACAATTATCTGCTATTATTGTTACACTTTTACACTTATCTGCAGAGTATCCGGTTCTCGGGTCATTTATATGGTGCACCTTCTTCTCAAGGTCGTAATAACGATGATAGCCCCCTGAAGTTGTTACAGCCTTATCTGAAACCAGAAATACAGTGACCGGCTCAGTACTGGATTCTTTAGCACTTTCCTCTGTGTCCTCATCAGGACTTTCCAGCTCAACTGTCCATTTCTCGCCATCTGGCTTTATTCCCATTGCATATAAATCTCCCCCGGCATTAACAAGGCAGCTATCTATTCCATGCTCTTTTATTTTTTCAACTGCCCTATCAACTGCATATCCTTTGGCAATGCCTCCAAATGTTATAGCCATTCCTTCTTTTTTGAATTCAATTCTATTATCTTTTATATCAATTTTGTCAGAGCCAACTAACTCAAGTGTCTCTTTTATTTTTTGTGCCTGGACTTCTTCGCTCTCCTTCCACAACCCTGCGCTCCACAGATCGAGCAGAGGCTGGACAGTTATGTCAAAACAACCATCAGTAATATTATAATAGTCGACTGATGTCTTTATCAGCTCCATAAACTCTGGTGAGGGGTTTTCAATATACCCGTTCTTATTTAAAAACGAAGCTTCGCTCTTTTCATCATAAATTGAAGCTATATTCTCAATCTTTTCTATTTCTTCAAATGCTGCACTTATAGCATTACCTGCTGTTTCCTCATCCGAATACACAGTTATTGTGACATATGTTCCCATCATTTCTCTGGTTTCTTCAAATTTATCAATGGTCCTGAACTTACATGAACTAATAGATAAGAGCATTAAAATAACTGCAAAAAAAATGCCTGCTATGACAACCACCTTTATTTTTTTAAAAAAAGCTTTACTCATACTTCCCCCTCTCCAAAAAAATTATTAACTATTATTTTTTATTATTTTTATCATTATCTTCTTTATCTTCTGTCGTTACGATATATTTCTGGTATATAATCCTTATTATTATATTCTCTTTCTATTCTAATTCTATTATTTTCTATTCCTGCATTATTTTCTATTTATTACTAATAGATTATTGTCTGTTATGTTTCTTTTTTAATTACTTCTGTCTCTTCCTATAATTTATCCTATCAATTTATCCTGCAGCCTTCTTAACTCTAATACCTGTGAATCTCTGGCAGGCTGCACGTCATTATATTTTATTGGCTGATCTTTTTCTATATCTTTTTTTAAAATACACCCCTCTGAAATTCCGATAGGCAGAAGGTTTTCTTTTTTAGCCTTTGCATATTCATCAATAAGCCCGTAAACTGTATATTTTCCTATACCATCAATTATATCTCCAGCTCTTAAATCTTTTTTGGCAATGGTTATAACCTCTGAAACCATACCACGATCAGGAGCAATCGTTGGCTCACCATAAAAGTATGCCAGTGCAATTGAAAGCGGGGTTTCAATGCTGATCAGGTGGTAGGGTTTGTGAAGAAGGTAATAAGGGCCTTCACCAAGCATAAGGTATTTTAGATCAGCTCTTATCATTTTATTTGACGTGGAATAAACAAGAAAAACACCGGGAGCAGCATCGCCTATCGCAAAATCTACCACCCCTTTTCTGGACAATATGCCGCCTTCGCTTTTTAATCTAAACACATTTACTAAATCTTTTATATCAGCTTTTGGACCATGCATCCCCCTGCAATCAGGTACCAGGCCTGTTGAATTAGAAAGACATGCCATCTCTACCATTGAATTTGTACCATCTACAAATGATGTCATCATAGTGGGACTTGAACCTTTACTTTCTGCATAATCTTTAAGTGTAGCTGGATTTGCATAATGGTCCAGCGGGTTATTCTTCCCTTTTCCAGCAGCAATAATCTCGAGACCGAGTGTATCTGCAAAGTTATATAATTCTTTTAGTGCAGCAGGCTCATCACCTGCTGAAACTGTATAAACCACCCCAGCATCATCGGCCATTTTTTTTAGTATTGGTCCAACTGTTGCATCTGCTTCCACGTTCAGGGTTACTATGTGTTTTCGGTTTAATATAGCGTTCCAGGCTATAAATGCGCCTGCTTCCGGGCTTCCTGTTGCATCAACAATAACATCAATATCATTAAGGACAAAAAGCATTGAGAGATTATCCCCGACAATTATTTTTTTCTCACAGACTAACCGGTTTAATACCTCTACTGCTTCTTTATCCAGTTTATTATCTTTAAGAATTATCTGGTTTTTATTTTTATTTTTAGAATTTAACTTACACCCGGCTCCAACAACCATAAATTCACTATCATCTATTTCCAGTTCTTTTAGAGTGTTTATTAATCTATTAACGTTTCTGTTTACTACTGCAACAATCTGCATGCCCGCAAGTTCTCTTAGCTGTGATATAAGTCCACTGCCCATCTGGCCTGTTCCAGCAAGAGCAATTTTTATATATTTTCCTTCTTTTTGGAGATTTCTTAACTTTTTACCGAGTTCTAACATAAACACTTCTTAAATCTTATAGACCTTAGGTCTTAAATATAAATCTCATGTATACCAGTGCATCCAGTACTTACTTAAAAAAACCACTTGATAAAATATCAAACCATTAAAAAAATCTCAAACTTTTATATTATAGGTATATAGCTATGCCAGAAGCCACTACCTTAATATACCTATAAATATAATTAAAACATCCACCAGATCCTGTAACTTTTTCAATAACTCTGCTTTTACTCAAACGACATAGATTGTAACATAAAATTAAATAATCTATCAGAAAAATCTCTGTAATATACATCGGAAATTTTAACAGGTAAATAGAGCAAGTCATTTTTTTCAATAAAAGCAAAGTCTATATACCAGCTTTTATCACTATCCGAAGACAGATAATGGTAGCTTATCTTATCATAATTAATACCATTAATTTCTATAGTACTTTCTTCTGTTTTAATTTCTATATTATCAGTTAAGTCAATTACTTCTTCTAACACTCTTTTGGAAAATTGATGATATTTTTCTCTTGATGGATAGTATCCTTTCCTTAAAACATTTATATTAACAGTTGCATTCACATCTTCTGATAGTGATAGTGGTCTAAAAATTACCTCCAGACCTCTATCTGACTCTTCCTCCTTATAATCCCAGCCGTCAGGATATGATATAGAAAAATTAAATTTTTCCGTTTTATATATATTATTATCATCAAAAGTAGCGTCCGGAATATCTTTTTTTATAATGTTAAAATAATAACTATCTTCCAGAACACTATTATGATATACCTCTATTTTATAACTACCAATCGGCCACAGCAGATCATTGGCTATTTTAAATGTGATATATCCGGGCGTGTAATTATTTTTATCAATATTAAACTCTTCTTCATCAATCAGTTCATTTTCACTTTTATACCATTTTATACCTACAGCTTCACCGGCAATACGATAATTCAATCCCACCATAGCATAGATTACATCGTCAGGGTAAAAATTTTTAGTAACATCCGAAGGCTGGCCTGACTCATCTATCCTGCGGGATAGGATTACACCGGTTATTTTCATTAAAGGTACTTCTATAATAAAATCGGCACTTTTTATTAACTGTTCATTATAATAAAAATCAACTCTGTAATTTCCCGGCTCTCCTATAATTTCTGAATCACCGGGCCGTGTAAGACAATTTGAAAGGTAGTCTTCAAGATAACCCCACCTATTTCCAGAAAATTTTCCTGTAGATTCTGCAATTATTTCTCCTGTATCTTCATATGTCCATATAAACTTCCATGAGTCTTTTGTTTTAACCCCTGATACCTCAATAACTACAAAAATCTCATCTTCTTCAAGACTAAAACTATCTTTTATTTCCAGGGGAGCATGGGTGGCTCCATCTATTTCTCCGCATATAGTTAATTCACCAAAAACAGTTTCTTTTGTACAGGAAAAACTCAAGCCAGATACAAACATTACAAAAATGGAGGTAAATAGAATTACCGATATTTTAAATGATTTTCGGTTATTCATTTTCCAGTTCTAGATTTTTTCTCTGCAAATAAATAAACAGGGAATCAGTGTAAAAATAACCAGAAGTCGATATATCCCTGGTCCCTGGTTTTCATAATAACTATTTTTTTATTTATTTTATTTACTAAGAATGCCCTTTATTAGGCACTACACAGATCATCCTCATGCCATTTTCCCCTGCTATAAGCTGGTGCGACTCGAGTGGTTCTATATAAATAAAATCATCCTTTTCGATACCAATCTTATGGTTATCCTTTAAAACATACCCCCCACCTTCAATAATATATATCTCATGTTCCCATTCATGTCTGTGCTCTGGAGTATGCCCACCAGGCTTTATTTCAAAAAGCCTCATTGCAAAATTTGGCGCACCGTCCTTTGCTGTTATCATTGGATAAAGTCTTACACCTTTAGATTCGCTATCATCTTTGATAATAGGATTAAAATCCTCTTTCTTTTTTATAATCATCTTTGCTCCCTGTATAATGTTGATTTTCAGAATTACTCTGATTTTTAAAAATAAAAAAATAACCCATTAGATTTTATAATTTAATGGATTAAAAAACTATCAGAATATTTAACTATTATAATATTAAGTTTTATAACAAAATTTTTGAATTTCAGTATATAAATACATAATAATGTCAGAGTCTTACCTGCTACTCCATCCTTTCTAAGATATCGTTTAACCTGACCTCTGCATATGCGACGGTTGTATCGGCAGCACCATAATATATTTTAACAACACCTTTTTCATATAAAACACCACATGTGAAAACAACTCCACCAAAAAATCCATTAAGCTCATAATCCATTTCTGGCTCAATTACAGGTTCTTTGCTTCTTGTTATTACTTTCCAGGGTTCTTTATAATCGAGAAGCACAGCACCGATACAATACCTGCCATCTTCTGAAGCACCATGATAAATTTCAAGCCATCCTTCATCTATTTTAAATGGAACAGCTCCACCCCCTACTCTCAGGCTATCCCAGCATCCTTTCCTCACACCCATCAGTCTTTTATGGTTACCCCAGTGTATAAGATCGCAGGATTCAGATATCCATATATCATTAACACAAAATTCTCCAGAAGCCGGGCGGCTCAGTGCATAATATTTACCTTCAATTTTTTCAGGAAAAATTGCCACATTCTTATTATCGGGCATAAAAATTATACCGTGCTTTGTAAATGTTCTGAAGTCAGATGTAGAAGCAAGGCATGCAGTTATCCCTGTTACATCCGATACAGCACTGTAACTTATATAATACCTCCCATCAATACAGGTTACTCTTGGATCTTCGATACCGGATTTTTCATATTCTTTTTCTGGAAATAAAGCCGGTCTTTTATCAATATTAAAATCAATGCCATTTTTACTTCTGGCAATTCTTAGATGTGAAATTGAGGTAAGGTAACAACCCTCCCGGGTTGACCTTAAAAATCTCGGGTCTGAAAAATCAATTAAAGGGTCATCTTTATTAAATACCTTTATAGAAATACTACCCGTTTTAAAATCAACCACAGGTATCAATATTTCTTTACTACTACCACCAATTGGTTTTTCTGCAACTCTTAAAAGAAGTAAAATCTCACCTTTAAATTCTGTAACTCCACAGTTAAATACACCTACCACTTCAAAATCAGATAAAAACGGCCTGACATCCTCTGGTTTTATTATTGGATTTTTTTTTGACCTGTATATATTCATCATATACTGATATATACTGATAAAAAACTATATAGCTCATATAAACTGCATAACTCTTACATGTAGTTGATTATATAATTTATATATTGTAACAAAGATATTATAACAATAACAAAGCAGTTTCTATAAATAATAAGTAATATAATTAAGGCCTGGCAATTTTATTTACCTGGATTTCCTTCTTATTTTCTTTAACTTGTAATTCAGGTCATCTCTGGGTTCATTACGGTAACCACCCCTTTTTATGTTCCCGCCAGAACTTACATTTTTCCTGGGTTTTGCTTCATTTACAACAATTGTTCTTTCTTTAAAACTACTTCCACCAAGCTTTTCTATAGCCCTGGTTGCTTCTTCTTCAGTTTCCATCTCCACAAATCCAAAACCTTTCGACTTCCCATCAAGACTTCTTATTACTTTTGCATAAATTACTTTTCCTTCACTGGAGAATAGTTCCTCCAGCTCACTGTCCGTAGTGGAATATTCAAGATTACCCACATACAGTCTTTTATTCACTATGATTTCCTTTCATTTTATTAAATTTACTTTTATCCAGGAAAAACAGATAAGGTGCAAATAACTAAAAACCATACTGCTGATTTTTTTGAGAGTCTCACACAAAAAGAGGACTTATTCTGCCGGAACATTACCCGGCAGCAACCTTAATTCACCCATAACGCAACCTTAATGCTTTTTCTGTCATCGCCGAAAAGAACAAATCAGCACAAATCATTATATATTTATATTTACTATTATACAACTTTATATGGGTGTTTAGATTTTCAATTGTTAATTTCAGCAAAAGTTATTAAATAAAATACCTTAATTTTACAATCAATTTTTATAATCTATAATAAAATTATAAAAAATATTTTCGCAGGATTAAAATTTCTATTATGAACTTATATTCTTATATACTCTGATAAGTACCCCGATAATAAAGCTCTTATATAATGTCAGATAAATAGGGATATTAAAAATATAGAAGTGAACGTGTTTCTTAAAATTTTACTTTTTATCTGGGAATTACCCCAGACTCTTCTTGCCTGCATTATCATTATCTTTACCAGAAGGAATGTGATTAGAAGGGAAACCTTTGGATATACAAATATATTTTATGTAAAAAATTTTCCGGGAGGCATTTCACTTGGCAGATTTATTATTCTCAATAGTATGTATACCAATGATGAGATGACTAGAAAACACGAATATGGCCACTCTATTCAGTCAATGTATCTTGGCTGGCTTTATCTTGTAATTGTTGGTCTTCCGTCGATAATAAGAGTAGTAATATGGAGATTATTAAAGCTGGAAAACTCTGACTATTACAGAGGTTATCCGGAGAAATGGGCAAATAAACTGGGGTCACACAGGAAAGAAATTATAAAAAGACCATAATAAAATAAACAGTTATATTTATTATCGTATCAGAAAAAGTAAAAATATATGGAATTTTTATCGTTAAATTACAGGTAAATTAAAATCTTAATTTTTATTTAGCCAAAAACTTACAAAAAACTTACTTCTTTTTTAAATTGTCAGGAAGCTCTGGAATCAATATGCTTTCTTTGCTCATCAAACACCATTTTTTCCTTCTATCTTTTATTAAATTTTATAAATATCCTTTATAATACCTTCTATCAAGTATTAACTCTGAACAGGTCATTTAAATCTATCTAATACCAAAACCTATCTAATAATTAAATAGTGCTATAAAGCTTAATTTAAAGCATACCAAAGTATCTTAAAGCCAGATATACAATAACTGCTATAACTATAACTATTATAATTGTTGCTATTGGTGATCTTTTTTTTGCGGTTGAGCCAGAGGCAGGAGTACTCTGGTCACTCTCGGGATTCAATATATTATTGAGAATATCTATTACTCCTGGAGCAGCTTTTTTAGCCCGGTTCTGCTCCATTCCAAGAAGATCTGACAGGTCACGGGCATTAAGGCCGTTCTGCCTCTTGGTCTTTCCAAGAGCCCCCATAATAAGCGGTGCTGCTATTGTAAGCAAGTTACTTATTGTAGAAGCATCAAGACCAGCCTTTTCACCCAGACTCTGTTCAACAACATTTCTTTTCTCTCCCAGTACATGTTTCAGGATGCCATTACCTTCGCCTGATTTATAATCACTTATAAAGTCAGAAATGTTATCCAATATACTACCATCATGATCCTTTGAAAGGGCACTGTCCAATTCCTGTGCTCCTTTTTCCTGCGAAGAATTCTTTGCAAGCGCCCCTGTCAATACAGCAAGAACATCTGGCAGAACCTCCTTTGTTTTTTCTTTCGGTATACCAACCTGCTCGCTTATTTTGCTTAACATTTCCCCTGAAAGCGCGTCCATAAGAGAGTCAACAATTGAAGCCATATTAACCTCCATTATTACTTATTTTATATTAATACATATTAATGTCTTTATCGCCGCTTATATGTAATAGATGTTTTAAGTCTATTGCTCTAGAATAAATGTAACCTTCATTAAAACTCTGTATTCAGTAATTTCACCATCATCACCAACTATAACTTCCAGATCTTTTACCCAGGCAGACTTTATATTCCTGATGGTTTTGTTTGCGCGAATGATGCCTTCTTTTATTGCATCATCGAAACTATCCGGGGAAGAAGCTTTGATTTCAGTAACCTTTGCAATTGCCATTTGGGGACTCCTCTCTTTAAGTAAATGTTTAATAAAACTCTGCGGAGAGTACGTGGATATAAAGTTAATTTATATTATATTATTTATTTTGATTAAAATAAATAATAGCTTTTTGATTTAGTGTATAATTACTTGTTTTACTGGTTTCCCGGATAAGCACTGATTCCCAGTCTTTTTGCCACAAGAAATGCCATTAGAAAACATATATTTGACTCAGCGCCCTGATTTAAATTAACTCCCTCCGGAGTTAGCCCGTCATAACATGCAAAATTTTCATCGACAAGGGAAATGCCATTTATATTGTTCCCAAAAAACCACCTGTACCAGTTTTCAGCCTGGTCTTTGTATAAATCATCCTTTGTGGCATAATATGCCTTTTCGAGGCAGCAAACCATATAAGCTGCATCAATAGGCTGCTGATCATATAAAGCTTTCTCACCATCTCTGAAGTACCAGCCTTTATTTCCAACAGGAGCAGGAATACCATTTTCCTGACATTCCTTTATCAGGAACCGGGTTGTTTTTTCTGCAATTTCAAAGCTGGTCTTGCATTTTCTTCTTAGATAAACTTCCCAGAGAGCCCAGGGTATAATGGCATTTGCATACACAAGATAATTCTCAAACCACATCCAGTCACTGGAATGTGTATTAAGATATAAATTATGCAATTTGATTTTTAACTCATCTTCCAGGCTATGCTGTTCATCAAGATTTAAGAGGCCAAGAAGCGCTGCTGAAATTGCCCTGGGTGAAGTCCATTTACGTGCATCAATAATTAGATTTTCAATAATTTTTTTAAAATTATTATTCTCATAAACTTTTACACTTAAAAGTGCCCACAAAGTTATGCCATAAGCTTCTTTTATATTAATATTGTATGAATCCTGATTATTTTCATAATTTCTAAATGAACCCTTACCGTTATTATTTTCATAAAAGAAATGGTACAGTAAACCATCAGTGGTCTGTGCTCTAAGTATAAAATCCAGGTAAATATTTTTTAATTTTTCATCTCCAAAACTATCAGCAACTATTAGAGCACGTGCCTGGTCTTCAATAGCATATCCAAATTCCGGGGCAGGTTTATCCAGTTTTCCATGCTGATAAATTCCAATATCCGTGGTCAGGGACCTTATTTTTTTTAGCGGATCCAAAAAGTTCTCTCCTCTCAAACTGCCTGGTTTATCAATTTTTTATAGTACTGGCTTCACCAGATCTTTAGTCTCTTTATCTTTATATTCATCTATAACTTCACTGAATAGCCTAAGATGTTGTTCTGCTACGTTATACCAGGTCATCAATCTTCCATATTTATATGCTTTCTTTTCAATTTCCGCTCTTTTCTGCGGGTTTTTATATATATCTATTACTGCTTCAGCAATAGCATGTGGATCTCTAAATGGCACTATTATTCCCCGCCCTTCTGATAAAATTTCTTTTGCATATAAATAAGGAGTTGAGATACATACCTTGCCCGCTCCTATCGCATAAGCCAGTGCTCCTGAGGCGGTTTGTTTTGGATCCAGATACGGAGTTATATATATGTCAATAGTCATTAGCCAGGAAATAAGTTCTCTTAATTGCAAATATTTATTTATAAATCTAACATTTTCATCAAGATTTAACTGCTTTACTTTTTCCTGTAAAAAATTTCTGTATTTTTCACCCTCATATTTTAATACGTTAGGGTGGGTCTGGCCAATTATAAGATAGAGCACACCGGGCACATGTTCTTTAATCTCCGGTAAAGCTTCTATCACATACTCAATCCCCTTATTTTCTGAGAGAAGATTTATGCTTCCGAGCACTAATTTGCTTCTGAACCCACTTTTGTTTTTGTATCTGCTACCAGGCTCCAGAGGGATATCAGGAACACCATGTGGAATAACCTCTATTTTATCCAACGGGTATTCATATTCATTTGCAAGCTTTCCCCGGATACCAGGCATCATAACTATTATCCTATCAACATACCTTATCAAATCTTTTAATACCAGACCATATCCAGCATCCGGATCATCAGGAACTGTGTGGACAGTCAGGACAACAGGTTTTTCTAAAAGCTTTACCAGTTCATTCATATATCTCCCGAATTCACCCCCATACAATCCAAACTCGTGCTGGATAACCACTATATCTGCTGCTGATTTATTAATGTTTCTGGCAGCTTTAATATATGAATTAATATCATCCTGATTAATTTTAAGTTTAACTTCAGAGGGATATTTAATTCTCTCCCCGGGTTTAACCATAGCTATAATATCTAATTTGCAATATGGGTTTATAAGTTCAATTGCGTGCACTAGATCTCTTGTATAAGTAGCAATTCCACATTTTCTTGGAACATATGAAGATATAAATATAGTGTTAAGACTCTGGCTTTTATCTCTAAGAATTTCTTTTATTTCTTCCATTATAAGACCTCCTAAAAAGTTGTCTTAAATAGAAAATTTTTTAATAATGCCTTAAAAGTGTAACTAAAAATCAGGTGGAATATCAACCTCTTTTCCTGCTCTTTTCTTTAATCTCGCGAGTTTATATGCATTTTTATATTTTTTAGCAATAATTTCCCATGATACGACTTCATTTAAATATCTTTTAAGGTTTTCTGAAAGTCTATCCCTTAAATCCTTATCACAGGCCATTTTTATTACTTTTTCTTTTAACATCTGTTTGTTTGTAAATAAAAGTCCTCCCTCGCTCTCAATAGTTTGTGCTGTCAGCCCTTCAAGAGGAGCTGTCGTTATATATGGTTTATTCAGAGCAATAATTCTTGCAAGTGTTCCTGACTGTGTTTCATCTACCGTCGGCAGCACTATAAATTTACAAACTGCCATAATTTTATAATAGATCTCCCCTCTCGGAATAAATTCGTAATAATGTGCCATTCCTTCTTTTTCCAGAATTTCCAGGCTCTTTTTGTAATTATTGTAATCCTTCGTATGAGCACTATCTCTCATAGTTCCTGCTGCCAGGAGGTCCC
>JAQVHC010000136.1 GCA_028696435.1 Actinomycetota bacterium
TTAATATTGTTAATTCTAAAAATATTAGAATTAATTCCAAAAGCTAAATTTAAATTATTCTGACTGTTAAATTTTAAACCACTTGTCTGCAAGCTGACTGGCTCCGGGAATTCTGAATGTTTTACCTTTGGTGCAGGCCATTACAAGTGCAACAATGCCACATACCCATGCTGCAAATGCTAAAAGATAACCTAACCAGGAAAAGAAATACCAGCCTATATAGGGTATTAATCCTAAAATATAAGAAATTATTAATATGCATGCTACTTCAAAAACACCAAGTATTAAAGCCTGCAGAGCATGCCATTTGATGAATCTGTTTTGTTTTTCAAGAAAAAATACAATTAGCGCACCGACCCATCCGCACAGATATGAAAGTATTATGGCAGCTCTATTGCCACTGGTAGACTCTTTGCTGGCTTCGTCATCATAGTTTGGTGATATTACTATTACTTTTTGTTTTGCTTCTTCTTCCAAAATTGTCCTCCTTTGCTTTTAAGGTTGCATAAAAGTCTTTAAAAATATATAAAAGATAATTTATATTATACAAAAAAAATTAATTAAATGAACTATTTAATTAATAATAACGCATTTTATTATTTAACTTTTTTAATTGTTTTTTATATAATTTGACCCGTCAACAGATTGTTAATAAATTAGAAAAGGAGTTTTAAGGAGCAGATGATTTAATATGAAAACCTATCTGGAATGTATTACCTGTATTATAAACCAGTGCATTAATACATTAAATTTAACTGGCTGCGGAGAAAATTTAAAAAGAGAGGCAATTAAGAAGCTTTTAGTAAGTCTATCAGAAATAGATTATGAATTGCCTCCTGCATATAATTCCAATCTTGCCTACATTATATCACGGGAATTTACAGGAGTTGAAGATCCGTATTACAATTTAAAGAAAAAGTATAACCGCCTTGCGCTGGAAATCTACCCACAGCTAAAAGAGATGGTGGAATCATCCAGAGATAGACTGTATGCTGGTGCAAAGGTGGCTGTAGAAGGAAATATAATCGACCTTGGAATTAATTTTAATAAGGGTAGGCCACTGGATTTTAGTAAAATTTTAGATGATATTGAGAATATTCCTTTTGCCATTAACGATTATGAAGAATTTAAGAAATCACTGGATGAATGTACAGATATTTTATATTTAAGTGATAATGCCGGTGAAATTGTTTTTGACAGGGTTTTTATAGAGGAGCTAATCGAACAGAATAAAAATGTGGTTTTATCTGTAAAATCGGGACCTATAATTAATGATGCTACAATAGAGGATGTAAAAGAAGTTGGTCTTGATAGTCTTGTCAGAGTAATTGAAACAGGGAATGATAAAATCGGGATTGATTTTAAAAGCGTATCGGATGAATTCATAAAAGAATTTAAAAAAGCAGATCTTATTATTTCTAAAGGACAGGGTAATTTTGAAAGTCTGGATGATATTGACGCAAATACTTTTTTTATATTAAAAGCAAAATGTGAAAATATCGCCAGGGTTCTTGAAGTAAATTATATGGACATTGTTCTGGTAAAGAGAAAAGCTAAATGGGGCAGTAAAAAGATTTAGTGGTGTTTTCTGTTCACAAAAATGATGGAGAGAACCTGTTTGGTGAAGACGAAGCAGATGCTATGCTTGGTCAACTGTTTAAAATAGGTTATACAATTGAAGTATTTGGTAAAATTGTTGAGACTAATGGTAATAAAATTAATGATAATACAGTCAAATTTAATATAGGACCTGATGACCTTAATTTATATTATGTTAAATTTAAAGATTTCTTTTTATCAAACTGGTTTGGAAGGCTGTTTTAAATTTTTAGAAATCACATACTGAAGGACTCAGGTGAATATTTTTATTTGAAGTAGATAACATGATATAAAATAAATGCAAATACACATACGTAAGGAGAGTGATTTTATGAAAATAAGGCACAAGAATATCAACATATATATCATTTCTATTATAGTTATAATTCTATTTTTGGGACTTTCTTTAAATTCATGCAGGGCAAAGTCACCGTCAGACGAAGGGTCAGTGGCTAAAGAATCAGGGAGTATTTCAGAAGAAGAGGAGAATAAAGTGGAGTCTGCAGGAGGTAATACCGGACAGAACGATTCTGGACAGAAAGAATTAGATGCAGAAGAAGAGCTGGAAGAAAAAGAGACAGAAAAAGAAATTCCGGTAGATCCTGGTAAAGTGGTCCAGGAAAATGAAAACATTAGAGTAACAAGCCCTTTGCAAAATCAGGTTGTTTCAAGCCCGCTTGTTATTACGGGTGAAGCAAGAGGAACATGGTTTTTTGAAGCCTGTTTTCCTGTTAAGATTCTGGATGGGAATGGAGAAGAAATCGCAGCTCATTACGCTACGGCTCTATCTGACTGGATGACAGAAGACTTTGTACCTTTTGAGGCAACTATTGAATTTGAAGAGCCGGATACAGAAATAGGGTTTTTGGTTCTAAAAAAAGATAATCCTACAGGTCTACCTGAATTTGATGATGAATTAGTAATAGCGGTTCGTTTTGAGTAGCAATAAATACGATGGTAAATTAATAATAGCAGTTCATTTTAAGTAGTAATAAAAAAGTGAGGATACTTACAGAAATCAGCTTTTTTATTCGTACTATCTGCATTCTTCTTTATATTATCCTGTAATTTCCCCCTTTTTCCTTGTTAAACCGGGGGTGTATTTATTAGATTTTCTTTTAATCCTGTGCTTCTATTATGCTGCCTTCAAAAATAGATTTTAGGAGTTTTTCTCTTTCTTCCTCTGTAGTGAGTCTTGGCTGGCTAAAGTCATTAAGCATAGTTGTTATAAGAACTGTATTTATATGCTTCCCATCATAGAATATGTGCTTTGTTATTATGCCGGGATTATTTCCAAGAATCTGCAACTGCTGGCCAAAAAACAGGTTCCCGAGGCCGTAATTTATAAATCCATTTCCTCTAAACTCAATGCCCATAGGATGGTGGGACTGGCTGCCGCTTACAATATC
>JAQVHC010000137.1 GCA_028696435.1 Actinomycetota bacterium
AAAAGTTTGCCCTCTCTTTCAAAAATAAAACTCAAAAGTTTTAATGAAGGATTGTCAGCTCAACTGATGTATATTGGTCCATATTCTGCTGAAGGTCCGGCTGTAAGGAAACTTCATAACTTTATTAAAGAAAATGGATTTGAATTAAGGGGAAAACATCACGAGATATATCTAAGTGATCCCCGTAAATCAGCGCCGGAAAAACTAAAAACAGTGATCAGACAGCCTGTTAAAAGTATAAGACTATGATAAATAATATTAGAGATGTAATTCAGTTCCTAATTATCTATCTTATCTATCCTGCTCCACTGGTGCTGTAATTTCAAGATGATTTCCCTCGCTATCTTCAAATTCTGCCACCCAGTTATCTTTTATCCGGGTGAGTGGATATACAATCTGAACTTTTTTTAGAACTTTCTCTAAAATATCCAGATTCTCAACCTCAATACCTGGCAAACAATTTGTTCCATATGTGTGGGGTTCCTTCACTTCTTCATATGCAAACAGCCCTAAGCGAAATCCATTGATATCAAATATACTATATATCCGGTCTCTCAGCATAACTGGTTGTTCAAAAAGATCCTCATAAAATTGAATTGCTCTGTTCATATCTTTCACACATAGATATAAAGATCTTATTGTCCATTTCATAAAACTTCTCCTTTTGTTGACTTATCCATTAATCCAGAAGTAACTTATTTTTTCGGGGCTCATCCTTGATAAAAAACTTCCTCTCCTCCTTTTTTGATACTTTTTCTAATACTTTATCTAAGCCATAGACATATACAAATACACTATTGGGTTTACTTTTTGATTTAGTCAGGCATGCGGCATAATGCAATTATGAATCATATATTCAGCCTATCTAAAAGTCTTTCTTTTCTGTACCTCTGCTACTATACTGTGCTGCTATAACCCATAACTCTTTCAAAACGGGCCTTCATTAAATCAAGTAGTTTTGAAGAAGTCGGGTCTACTCTGTTAAGAACTGCAAGATACACACTTATCCAGTCTGCAAGCAAAACGCCAGAAAAACCTTTTATGGCATCGTTTGGGCCTTCAATTATAATTTCTTCAAAATTAATTCTTTTCTCCATCAGGATGCCTTTTAAGATTTCCACTCTTTTCAGTGTTTCTTCTTTTGAATCTTTGTCAGTAACAAAAAGCACAAAGTATTTATTTCTTAATTCATGTTTCATTCCCCATGCAGCTATCTCATCATGGTTAAGTTCAGGAATTGTATTGAAATGGGCAAAATTATTACTATTAAGGCAAATCTGGCTTTTTAATCTGTATGCAACTGCACCGGTTAGCATACTGCTTCCATATATAACCGGAATATTGTTATAAAGATTAATAGCTGTCCTTTTAGCGATATTGTTGGGGACCTTTATATCGGGACCAAGTTCTTTTGAAAAGTCCAGCAGTTCCTTTTCAACCTCGTTCCAATCAATCCCCAGAAAATACTCTTTTTTATCGCCGCGAATTTCAATTGCTCCTGCTTTATTTAATACACTTGTAATAAATACATAAATATATCCTACTGCCATACGGGAAAGCATGTCTGCCTCATATTCAAGAAGTATCATATCAGGGTTGGATAATGCTTTTTCTTTTAATCTGCCGCCGGTAGTGATGGCAACAACTTTTGCTTTTGATGCAAGAGCTTTGTCGACTGCTTCGAGGATTTCAATTGTATCCCCGCTGTGGGTTACTGCAATAGCAAGGGTATCTTCACTTACCCAGGAAGGAATTGTATGCCTTGAGTTAATGATGATTGGTATATTTATTTTATCTATGTCTATGGAATTCATAAGCCTGTATGCAGTATTTGTTGAACTTCCAACTGCGAGGATAATGGCATTTTTAAATTTTCTGTCAAAAGTAAAATCCTGGCTGTTTACAATATTCCAGGCTTTTCTAAACTGCACCGGGAACTCATAAAGAATTTTTAACATTTTTTCAGGTATTCTTTCAGAAAGTATTTTTTGATTATCAAGTAAGCTCATTTTCCTCCTTTAAAAATGAAAATTGGAACATAAAAAATTTCTCTTATTTCAGCATAAATATTATAATATTTGTACTAATAATACAATTTAACTCTGAGCAAATTCAGTCTTTATAAGATGAAACTAAAAGAGCTTGCAGTACATCTTGATAAAATTTTTAGCAGGAGCCTTGCCCTTGATTGGGACAGAGCAGGCCTGCAAATTGGTAACCTCGATAAAGATATAAAAAAAATTCTTGTGACTCTGGATTTAACAGGTGGGGTAGTAGATGAAGCGATTGACTCTGGCTCAGAACTGATAATAACGCACCACCCGCTGATATTTAATTCTATAGATACTATTTTAAGTTCGGACGCTAACGGAAAAGAAATTTTAAAGCTTATAGAAAATAAGATAGCGCTATACTGTGCCCATACCAATTATGATTCAATGGCAGGGGGACTGAGCGATTTGTTTGCAGAAGCCCTTGGTCTAACTGACCTTAAGGTAATTGAAGAGCAATCCAGTCAGTGGTATAAATTTGTAATTTTTGCTCCCCGAGAGTCAGAAGAGAAGATCAGGCAGGCAATATGCAGAATTCGTGGGGGTAAATGGGGGAATTACTCATGCTGCACTTTTAATATAGAAGGGAAGGGCACCTTTATTCCGGAGGCAGGCTCAAAACCCTACACGGGGAGGACCGGCAGGATGAGTTATATTGATGAGGTAAGAATTGAATGTATAGTAAATGAGGAAAGCCTTGATGGACTTGTTGGGGAGGTTCTTAAGTCCCATCCTTATGAGGAACCTGCATACGATATATATAAAATTGAAAATAAGTTTGGTGAAGGTGGAATTGGTAGGGTTGGAAAGTTACCCCGGCCAATGAAATTTAAGGATTTTGCAGAAGATATTAAAAAGAGACTTAATATCGATGGTTTTGAGTGGATGTGCGGAGAAGGAGAGGATAGAAATATAAAAGATAAGGAAATCAGCAGAGTTGCGTCGGT
>JAQVHC010000138.1 GCA_028696435.1 Actinomycetota bacterium
GGAACTTCGATGTTCATCCCTTTTGAAATTTTATAAACAGCTTCGGCGGTTTTAACACCTTCTGCAACCATATACATATTTTTTAAAATTTCATCTATTTTTTCGCCTTTTGCTATTCTCTCTCCAACATATCTGTTTCTGCTACTCGTGCTTATACATGTGGCTATTAAGTCACCCATTCCTGCTACTCCTGAAAAAGTTGCAGGATTTGCACCCATTGCTATTCCAAACTTTGTAAGTTCGTATAGACCTCTTGTAATGATAGATGCTTTTGTATTTGCTTTATAACCCAGTCCGTCTGAAACGCCTGCTGCAATTGCTACTACATTTTTAACGGCACCACAAATTTCCACACCAATTATGTCATCGTTTGAATAAACTCTGAATTTATCACTGGATAACACATGCTGCATATATTCAATTAATTCTTTATTGCGAGATGCAACTACCGATACGCTTGGTAGCTCCAGAGCAATTTCGGAAGCAATATTTGGTCCGGACAATACACAGATTTTTGAAGCTAATTCAAGAGGAACACATTGTTCAATAACCTGGGACAATCTCAGATTGCTACCTGTTTCCAGCCCCTTTGCTACATTAAGAATGCATTTTATATTTTCTTTATTTTCTTCAAGATTATTATGAAATTTCAGAACTACTTCTCTTAATACATGTGAGGGTACCGCAAAAATTATAATTTCAACATTAAAAAAATTACTTTCGTTGCCTTCATCTGTAAATGGTATAACATTTTCAGGTATGTAGAGATCGGAAGTATATTTTGTATTTTTTCTACTATTTTTTATCTCTTCATATACATTTTTGCTTCTTGTCCATAGATTTATTCTGTACCCTTTTTTTGCAAGAGTCACTGCCAGAGTTGTTCCCCAGCTCCCTGCCCCTACTATTGTTATGGTTATTTTCTTTTTATTAATATCATACATACAAATAATACTTTTTATTATTTAGTATTTAAATTTTAAAAATATAGGTGTGCCGATAAACCCAAAATTTTTTCTTATGTTATTTTCTATGTATCTTGTTATATTAACTTTTCTTTTTGCATCCATATTTGAAAAAACCAGGAACACAGGTGGTGCAGTTTTAATCTGCTTTATAAACTTAATTTTAAATCTTTTTCCTTTATAATATATGCCTGTATCTTCTTTTTCCAGTTTTTTAAATAAATTGTTAAGCTTATTTTCAGGGATAATTTTATTTCTTTCTTCTATAAGAGTGTCTATCATTTTTATAATATTTTTTATGCCTTTTCCGGTGAGTGCGCTTACCTTTAAAAATGGTATATAATTGTAAAATTTTAATTTTAATTCAAACATCTTTATCATATTATCAAGAGTTATTTTATCTACAATATCAATCTTGTTAAAAACAACACAGGTGCTCAAACCTTTTTTTACACAGGTTTCTATTATTTTAATATCCTGATTCGACACTTCACCCATGGTGCTATCAATAAGCACCAGACTTATTTCTGAACTTTCGATTGCTTCCAGGGTCCTGAGCTCGCTGTAATATTCTAGATCTTTTCCCTTTCCCTTTTTTCTTATCATTCCTGCCGTGTCTATAAATTTATAATCTTTATCATTTATCTTTATGATGCTATCAATGCTATCTCTTGTAGTGCCCTCAACTTCATCCACTATTGCTCTTTCATCTTTTATTATAGTGTTAAATAAAGTTGATTTACCTGTATTTGGCCTTCCCAGAATACAGATGCCAGGTGGTGGCATGGCTTCTTTATTATCATGCTCTCCGGTATATGATGGTAAATTTACAAATTTTGAGACAACTTCATCCAGAAGGTCTCCTATATTTATTCCATTTAATGCAGAAATTTTGATTGGATACCCAAAACCAAATTTTAAATATTCTTCCGTATAGAAACTCCCATTAATATTATCACATTTATTTCCAACAAAAATTATTTCCTTATCCAGCTTCCTTAAAATTGCTGCTATTTCCTCATCCAGTGGGGATACAGGCTGCCTTAAGTCAACAACAAAAATTATAACATCTGATTCATCTATAGCTTTTTTAGCCTGCAGTAATACCTGGGCATTTATTTTTTTCTTTGATTTTAAATCTATCCCTCCGGTATCAATAAGATAAAAGTTTTTACCATTCCAGTCAGTTTTATAATATTTACGGTCTCTGGTAATCATGGGTTCTTCATGAACTATTGCTTCTCTCTTTCCACATATTCTATTAATAAGAGTCGATTTGCCTGCATTTGGTTTTCCTATTATTGCAACTTTAGGAATATTAATGTCAGTACTTTTCTGCATTTTATTCTTATCTATCCCCTTCTACTAAATATATATCCTGCAACTATTTTAACTATTTTGTTTATACTATATTTATTTGTACTATAATTCACTTATAGTATATTTAATTTTATTCTTTACCCATCTTTAGTTGTTGCTCACCTATTTTTTCAATGGTTCTTTTTACATCAATTATATCTTCCATTGGTGTTGAAGCACCTCCACTTATGCCAGCTCTCTTCTTATTTTTGAACCATTCGGGCCTTATTTCTTTAAAACTCTCAATATGATAGGTTGAATCATTTATTTCTTTTGATATTTCTTTAAGGTGTACTGTATTTGCACTATCTTTCCCGCCTACTATTATCATTATATCAGTATCAGCAGCTAATTTTTTTGTTGAAACCTGCCTCTTCCAGGTAGTGTCGCAGATAGTATTATAAATCAGAATCTCCCTGGCTTTCTCAAGTAATCTGCCGGTAATAAGTAAAAGCTTTTCTCTGGTCTGTGTAGTCTGAACGACCATACCTATTTTTTTATTATCGGGTATTTTATCAATATCTTTTTCATTTTCTACCACCATATAGTTATTACCAGATATACAGCCTTTTATCCCAAGCACCTCGGGGTGATTTTTATTACCAATCACCAGAACAAAGTAACCATTTTTAGACAAAAATTCAG